>CAMLLF010000619.1 GCA_946480705.1 uncultured Lysobacteraceae bacterium
CGCTGGCTCTTTTCCATCTGCGATTTCACGCGGCCGCGGATGCGCTTCTCGATCTGCTGCACGTCGATTTCGCCGTCGACGAAACCCATGAGCGCTTCGAAGCGATCGCCGACGTCGACCATCTCGAGCAGGCGCTGCTTGTCGGCGAGTCGGATCGACAGGTGCGCGGCGATCGTATCGGCGAGACGACTCGGGTCGTCGATGCCCGCGAGCGTCGCGAGCAGTTCCTGCGGCACCTTCCGGTTTAGTTTTACAAATTGCTCAAATGTGGAAACCAGCGAGCGCGACACGACCTCGATTTCGCGTTCGGAGCGCGAATAGACCGGATCGAGCGCATCGACCTTGCCGACCATGACGCCGTCGACGTCGCGATAGCCCTTGATGTCGGCGCGCGCCGCGCCCTCGACGAGCACCTTGATCGTGCCGTCAGGCAGCTTCAGCAGTTGCAGCAGCGTAGCGAGCGTCCCGACGGAATGCAGATCGGATTCGCGCGGGTCGTCGACATCCGGACTGCGCTGCGCCACGAGCAGGATCTGCTTGTCGCCTTCCATCGCCACGTCGAGCGCGCGGATCGATTTCTCGCGGCCGACGAACAGCGGAATGACCATGTGCGGATAGACGACGACGTCGCGCAACGGCAGAACCGGCAGCTCCAGCGCGCGCGGATCGGAAGCGACGGATTTTTCGGACTTTTCCATGAAGCGGTTCCTGGCGGCGACCTGTCGGGTCGAGCGGATACGGGGCCAGCCTGAGCGCAGGCCGATGGAGCGTCAAGTGCGGACGACGTGAACGAATGCAAGGTGCGCATGCGAGTTGCGTGCCGGCACCGCGTCGCGGAGGCGGCGCGTTCAGCGCAGAAGCGGATTTTCGCGAATATCCGTGAGCGGATCGCGGAGGAGACCGGTCGCGCGAATGACGCGACCGGTTCGATGCGGGTGTCGTTATTCGGCGACAGCGCGCGACTGCAGATTGCCGCGGTAGATCAGATATGGCTCGGCCTGACCGTTGATGACGGCCTCATCGACGACGACCTTGCTGACGTGCTCGAGCGACGGCAGCTCATACATCGTATCGAGCAGCACCTGCTCGAGGATCGTGCGCAGACCGCGCGCGCCGGTCTTGCGCTTGAGCGCCTTGCGCGCGACGGCGGTCAGCGCCTCGGGACGGAATTCGAGTTCCGCGCCTTCCATCTCGAACAATTTCTTGAACTGTTTGACGATCGCATTCTTCGGCTCGGTAAGAATCTTGACGAGCGCGATCTCGTCGAGTTCCTCGAGCGTCGCGAATACCGGCAGGCGGCCGACGAACTCCGGGATCAAACCGAACTTGACGAGATCTTCCGGCTCGACGTCGGCCAGAACCTTGCCGACCGAGTTCGTCTGTTTCTTACTGCGCACGTCGGCCGAGAAACCGATGCCGGTCGACTCGCCGCGCTGCTGGATGATCTTTTCCAGGCCCGCGAATGCACCGCCGCAAATGAACAGTATGTTCTTCGTATCGACCTGCAGGAATTCCTGCTGCGGGTGCTTGCGACCGCCCTGCGGCGGCACCGACGCGATCGTGCCTTCGATGAGCTTCAGCAGCGCCTGTTGCACGCCTTCGCCCGAGACGTCGCGCGTGATCGACGGGTTCTCGCTCTTGCGCGAGATCTTGTCGATCTCGTCGATATAGACGATACCGGTCTGCGCCTTCTCGACGTCGTAGTCGCACTTCTGCAGCAGCTTCTGGATGATGTTCTCGACGTCTTCGCCGACATAGCCGGCTTCGGTCAAGGTCGTCGCGTCGGCGATCGTGAACGGCACGTTCAGCAGGCGCGCAAGCGTTTCGGCAAGCAGCGTCTTGCCAGAGCCTGTCGGGCCGACGAGCAGGATGTTGGACTTCGCGAGCTCGACCTCGTCGCTCTTCTGACGGGTCTCGAGGCGCTTGTAGTGGTTGTAGACCGCGACGGCGAGCGTCTTTTTCGCCCGCATCTGGCCGATGACGTACTGATCCAGAACGTCCATGATCTCGCGGGGCTTCGGCAGATGGCTGCGCGCGCTGGCGGCCTTCTCCTCGAGTTCCTCACGGATGATGTCGTTACACAGCTCGACGCATTCGTCGCAAATGAACACCGACGGACCGGCAATCAGCTTGCGGACCTCGTGCTGACTCTTGCCGCAGAACGAACAGTAGAGAATCTTTCCGCTGTCGCCCGAACGGCCCTGCCGATCGTCAGTCATGCTCTGCCTCAAAAACGCGGGATAACGTATTCGTCACGAAGAATAGAACCCGCTACGCCCGCGGCGCAAGCGCAGGCGTGGCGAGGTCCGGCGGGAACGGGGGGCGGTCGGGATCAGGACTTGACGCTGTCCGACGGGCGCTTTTCGAGCACGGCGTCGATCAAGCCGTACTTCTGCGCGTCCGGGGCGCTCATGAAATTGTCGCGATCCGTGTCCCGGGCGATGATGTCGATCGCCTGGCCCGTGTGCTTGGCCATGATTTCGTTCAGGCGCTGGCGGATCGTCAGGATCTCGCGCGCGTGAATGTCGATATCCGACGCCTGACCGCTGAATCCGCCGAGCGGCTGATGGATCATGACGCGCGAGTTCGGCAGCGCGTAGCGCTTGCCCCTGGTACCCGCGGTCAGCAGCAGCGCACCCATGCTGGCGGCCTGACCGATGACCATGGTGCTGACGTCCGGCTTCAGAAACTGCATGGTGTCGTAGATCGCCATGCCGGCCGTGACCGAGCCGCCCGGGCTGTTGATGTAAAGATTGATGTCCTTGTCGGGGTTTTCCGACTCGAGGAACAGCAATTGCGCGACGACGACGTTGGCCATGTAGTCGTCGATCGGGCCCACGAGGAAGATCACGCGCTCTTTGAGCAAGCGCGAATAGATGTCGTAGGCGCGCTCGCCGCGGGAGGTCTGCTCGACCACCATCGGCACGAGATTGAGATTGCGGATCGGCTCAAAACCCTTGGACATGGATCACTCCGAATCAGATCTACCCGGGCCAGGGGTCAGTATCGGCCTGCCGGCGACGAACGCCGAGCGCGCCTGCAAAATGGAGACGGGGCAAGCCATCCGGCCTGCCCCGCCGTCGGGACTCAAGCCGTCGGTCGCATCACTTCATTGAACCCGAGCTTCTGCTCGGTCGCTTTCGCGTGATCGGCGATCCACTCGGTCACCTGATCCTCGATGACCCGGCTCTGCAGCG
>CAMLLF010000620.1 GCA_946480705.1 uncultured Lysobacteraceae bacterium
CCAGCGCGTCGCGTCGCGGCCGACCTCGTCGATGAGATCGCGCAGCGTCACGTAGCTGCCGGCGCGCTTGGACAGCTTCACTTCCACGCCGCCGCGCATGACGGTGACCATCTGATGCAGCACGTACTCGGGCCAGCCCTTCGGGATGCCCATGTCGAGTGCCTGCAGGCCGGCGCGCACGCGCATCACGGTCGAATGATGATCGGCGCCCTGCTCGTTGATGACGCGGCCGAAGCCGCGCTGCCACTTCGTCACGTGATAGGCGATGTCGGGCAGGAAGTAGGTATAGCCGCCCTGCGCCTTGCGCATGACGCGGTCCTTGTCGTCGCCGAACTCGGTCGTGCGCAGCCAGAGCGCGCCGTCCTGTTCGTAGGTATGGCCGGCGGCGATCAGCTTGTCGACGGTGTCGTCGACCTTGCCCTCGGTATACAGCGACGATTCGAGGTAATAGACATCGAAGGTCACGCCGAACGCACGCAGGTCGAGATCCTGTTCGCGGCGCAGCGCGGCCACGGCGAAGCGGCGGATCGCATCGAGGTCGTCGGGGTCTTTCGCACCGACCACATCGTGGCCGTCGGCGTGCACGGTTTCGCCGGCAAGATAGGCGCGCGCAACCTCCGCGATGTAGTCGCCGCGATAGCCGTCCGTCGGCCAGCCCTCGTCGTCGGGAGCCAGGCCGCGCGCACGCGCCTGCGTCGACAGCGCGAGGTTCGCGATCTGCTGGCCGGCGTCGTTGTAGTAGAACTCGCGCGTGACGTCCCAGCCGGTGGCCTGCAGCAATCGCGCGAGGCAGTCGCCGACGGCAGCGCCGCGGCCATGGCCGACGTGCAGCGGGCCGGTCGGATTGGCCGATACGAATTCGATCTGGACCTTGCGTCCCTCGCCGGCGGTGCTGCGGCCGTAGGCCTCGCCGATCTCGAGGATGCTGCGCACCTCGGCGCGATACGCTGCCGGGCTCAGGAAGAAATTGATGAAGCCGGGACCGGCGATCTCGACCTTTGCGACCTGCGGCGAGGCGGGCAGTGCGGCGACCAGCGCCTGCGCGAGATCGCGCGGCTTCATTCCGGCAGGCTTGGACATCAGCAATGCGGCATTTGCCGCGAAGTCGCCATGTTCCTTGCTGCGGGTGCGCTCGATGACGAAGCCGGTGGGAATATCGGCCGGCACGCTGCCGCTACGCTGCAGCGCTGCCAGCGCCTGCAGCAGCTGGTCGCGGAGAAAGTCTTTCACGGGGGGCCCGAAACGGGAAAAGGAGCCGATTGTAGTCGGCCCGGCTCCACGACCCAAGCCAGGATGCGGGTTTGCGCGCTGACGCGCTGCAATAAATCGTTAACCGACGGCGACTTGGCCCGGCTATCTCGCACTCGCGACAGAAGCCCGCAGCAAGCGCTTGACCGGATTCCGAACTCGGAACTGTTGACGGCCTTGTGGATAAGTTTGTGGGCAATCCGCGGCAGCGTGGGCCGCGCCGCGATTTAGTCCCGCACAAATCACGCGGAGTCCTTTTCGTAGATTGTTCCAAAACAACGACTTGCCGCGCATCAGCGACGCCGGTCGCATTTCTGCCGGACCCAGCCGGCGGGACCGTTCAGCGCTGTGCATAACCTCGCCGCGGGGACTTGACGATGGCTGCGGCCGGTGCGCCAGCTGACTTTTCGCTGACGCACGGCCGTCACCGAAGCGCAATCCCCACTGCCTACGCTGCGCCGCTCCACCCGCCCTTGGACCGCGCCGCGTCAGGGGGCCCGAACCCGGCAGTCTCTGGCGCAGCCCGCCGGGCGGTACTGCGGGCGCGGGCCGCATGGCCGGCCATTGCTGCCTGGAATGCCGATGTCGTACCCGAGCCTGCCGCTGCGCCGCACTCTTCTTTCCGTCTTTCTTGCCGCCGGCCTCGCCTCGCCGGCATTTGCCCAGTCGCCGGCGGCTTCGCCGCAGGCACAAAGCCAGGGTCTGATTCGTGGCCAGGCGGTTCTCGCCGGCGGCCAGCCGCTCGCGGGCGTCCGCGTCACGGTGCAGGGACTTTCCGACGCCGTGCAGTCGGTGACGCACGAGCTCGTCACCGATGCCGAGGGTCGCTTCCAGGCCGCCGTGCCGGCCGGCGAGTTCGGCCTCACCGCGCAGGCCGACGGCTACGATCTGCTGATCCAGGACGGCCTGCAGGTCCGCAGCGGCGGCACCGCCGAAGCGAAGCTCGTGCTCGGCGCGGCCGGCGCCGCGACGGATTCGGGCGTCGCCGTCGACGCGGCCGTCGCTTCCGCGCCGGTCGCGGCGGATGCCGATGGCACGCAGAAGCTCGGCGGCGTCAACGTACGCGGCAGCTATCAGCGGGGCGGCGAAGCGCTGTATCTCGATGAGAAACGCGCGTCTCCCGTCGTCGCCGAAACGCTCGGCGCCGAACAGATCGCGCGCACCGGCGACTCCGATGCAGCGACGACGCTCAAGCGCGTGACCGGCCTGACCCTCGTCGACGGCCGCTTCGTCTACGTGCGCGGCCTCGGCGAACGCTATTCCAGCGTCGCGCTGAACGGCGCACCGATTCCGAGTCCGGACCCGACGCGCCGCGTCGTCCCGCTCGATCTGTTTCCGACCGACCTGCTCGACGGCGTTGTCGTGCAGAAGGGCTATACGCCGGACATGCCCGGCGAATTCGGCGGCGGCGCGGTGCTGCTGCGCACGCGCGACGTGCCCTCGAAGTTCTTCGTGCGCATCAACGGCACCCTGGGCTATCAGGACGGCACGAGCTTCAAGGACGGCTATACCTACGAAGGCGGCGGACAGGACTGGACCGGCGACGACGACGGCACGCGCGAACTGCCGGATTCGCTTGCCGCCGCGACGGCCGGCGGCCTTGTCCTGCGTCCGCAGACGCCGCTGAATCCGACCGGCGCGACGCCGGCGGAACTCGAGCGCTACGGCGAAGACGTCGCCGCCGGCGGCTACGACGTCAAGCGCGAGACGCTCGCACCGGATCTCGGCTTCTCGGCCGCGATCGGCAATCGCTGGGAGCTCGGCGACGGATCCAAGCTCGGCTTCACCGCCGCAACGCGCTACAACCAGGGCTGGGACCGCAACGAGGAAATCCGCCGCACGTTCCAGGCCTCGTCCGCCGGCCTCGAACCGGCCGACTCGCTCGCGATCGACGACACGCGCCGCAATGTGGATTTCTCCGCATTTCTGAACCT
>CAMLLF010000621.1 GCA_946480705.1 uncultured Lysobacteraceae bacterium
TACGCCGCGCGCCGGCTACCTCGCCGTAGCGGTCAAACCCGTTCGCGCGAGCAATGTCTGGATCGACTTCGATCCGCCGTTGAGTGCCGCCGAATCGGACGAACTCGTGCGCCGACTGCGCGCCGTTACACCGATGGAAGCGATGGGCGGCCCCGTCGTATTCGCGCTCAAAGCCAGCGTCGACGGAGCGCCCGAGCCCGCCGCGCCCGCGCCGCGCATTGCCGATTGGGCGCAGGCGGCGAAGGACGCGGGAAAAACGCTCACGATCGACGAGGTCGTACTGCGCAGCTGGAAGCCCTGAGCCCTGCTCGCCCGGCGTCGTCTCACGTCACGATCACCATTGAATGGACAGCCCATGGATCCTGCATCGCTGCACTGGAAATCCGACCTCGACAACGTCGACTGGGACGCCCTCTCCCACCTCTACCGCATCGCGCCGCTCGGCGAAAAGAAACCCGAAGACCTGAAAGTCTCCTTCGGCAACAGCCGCTATACCTGTCTGGTCTTCGCCGGCGACACGCTCGTCGGCGCCGGCCGCGCCCTTGCCGACGGCGTCGACTGCAGCTATCTCTGCGACGTCGCCGTGCATCCGGACTACCAGGGCATAGGACTCGGCAAGGCGATCATCGAACGTCTGCGCGACCTGTCGGCCGGGCATCGCAAGATCATTCTGTATGCAAATCCCGGCAAGGAAGGGTTTTACGCAAAACTCGGTTTTCGGCGAATGCTGACGGCGATGGCGATATTTGCGAATCAGCAGAGGGCGGCACAGACCGGGCTCGTTGCGGAAGATTGACGAAACTGCTCGGCGGTTGCCCGCATCGGGAGCGGAGTCGACTCCGGAAAGCGTCCGCGACGTTTGTCGTAGGGCGCAATAAGCGCAGCGCATTGCGCCGTCTCAACGGTGCGATGCCCATGCATTGCGCCCTTGGGCATGCTGCATCCCACCGGCTCGTGTTGCGCCGACAACCGGGGCAGCGGGGCTCGGGCGGATTTGGCGCAATGCGCTGCGCTTATTGCGCCCTACGGTCTGCGTCCGAATACGCAGGCCGCGGCATGGGTACGGCGCTAAGGTCCATCGAATCCATTCGCAAACACCGGATCGCCGAGCTGCCGATCGACCTTGATCGCCCACCATTTCGTCGTCGCGCCCGGCAGGATCATGACGACGCCACTCGCGGATGTAGTCGAGCTTGTAGGTCAGCGCAACCGGCGGAATGCCCGATGCGGTCAGCGCGATGCGCGTGGAGCGCAGTACCTGCGGGTCGGCGCCGGTACCGGCGCCGCCGAGCGGCGTCAGGTCGACGCGATGGAGTGTGTCGGCTTCGGACATGTAGTTCCATAGCCACAGGAACACGTCGTCGCTGAAGAACTCGACGCTGTCGCGGCGCATCGGCGCGCTGGAGAAAGCCGTCGGGCTGCGCCTGCTGCACCGGACTACCCGCAAGGTCGAGCCGACCGGGGCCGGGCGCCTCTATTTCGAGCGCTGCAAGCACATCGTCGACGAAGCGCGGCTGGCCCACGAGCAGCTCGGCCAGAGGCTGGCCCAGCCCAGCGGCGTGCTGCGCCCCCTGCCCGTAGACTTTGCGAACATTTCATGCTTCCACTCGTGGTGGAATTCGCGCCACGCTGTCCGGGCATCAGCTTCGAGTTCGATCTCACGCCACGCCGCGTCGATCTCGTGACCAAACCGTTCGATGTCGCGATCCGCACGGGTGTGCCGCCGAATTCGAGTCTGGTCGCACGCCAGCTCGCCGAGAATGCGCAGGAGCTGTATGCCCTCACCGCGCTCCCTGGAACGCGCCGGCGAACCGAAGCAGCCCGCCGATCTGGCACAACACGAATGCCTGCGTTTCCATGGGCCGAAGGCCGATACCCCGACACTGCATCGCGGCGGCGAGTCCACCGAGATCACGGTCATGGGACGCTTTCGCGTCAACAGCATGGGCATGCTCGAACGCCTCGCCCGACATGAGCAGGGCGTCGCAGTCCTCGCCGGGCCGCTCGTCGCCGAGGCGGTTGCCGCCGGACAACTGCAGCGCGTGCTGCCGCAATGACAGGCACCGCCGGTACCGGCCTATGCCATCACCGAAACCCGCCTGCTGCCGGCGAAGACGCAACGCTTCATCGAGTTTCTGCGCGAGCATCTCGCACGGATGTAGCCCGACTGCGTCGTCTTCGCGCAGCGCGAGCACGGCGCGCACTGAAACGCTGCCGCGGCACGCGGACCCGCGCGGAAACTCCAGCTGCCTCGGCATCGTCGCCGCGTTCGCATTGCTGCCGTTCGGCGGCCTGCTGACCTGGTCACGCGCTGAGCCGGCGTCGCGCGCGAGTGCGCCGCGGAAGGAGCCTCCCTCGCCCCCGTGGCACCGGCTGGCTTGTCGCAGCGCAACAGCGGCCCCTGGTGGTTTTCCCTACTATTTCATACGCATACGTACGCAGGGCAAACATTCGTAAAGGCATGACCCCGCCTCGCAACGCCGTCCGTCGCTTCCCTACTATCGGCGCGAGTCAGTCCAGAGACCTATTCGACCAGGCCCATGGACTGATCTGTCACGGGTCGCATCGCGCGACTTCGATTCGCCGCCGTCACGGGCGGCATCTACACGGGGATGGGCAAATGAGGGGTTCGTTCAAGAAATCGGTGTGGCTCGCGGGCGGTGTGCTGCTGGCGGTTGCCGCGGGTGCGCCCGGCGTCGCACTGGCCAAGGAGCGCGACGACGCGACGGCGCGGCGGCAGGCGATGGACGAGTGGTACAACGAAAGCTATTCACAGCGCGGCAAAGGCACCAAATCGCAGAAGTATCAAAAGCAGCTCTGGCCGGCGGAATTCCAGCGCTTCATGCTGGAGGCGGCCAAGCGCGAACGCCAGCGCAGCGGACGCCTCCTGCCGTCAACGGCAACTGGACGCAGATCGGGCCGACGGCCGCGAGCTACGCGCAGAACGGCGGTACGACGCTCAACAACGTCAGCGACACGGGCCGCGTGCGCAGCATCGTCACCGATCCGAACAACGCGCAGACGATCTACGTCGCGTTCGCCGGCGGCGGCGTCTGGAAGTCGACCGACGGCGGTGCGTTCTGGAACGCGAAGACCGAGACGCTGGGTTCGCTCTCGGTCGGCACGCTGGAGATGGATCCGAACGACGCGAACACGCTCTACCTCGGCCTCGGCGCGATCG
>CAMLLF010000622.1 GCA_946480705.1 uncultured Lysobacteraceae bacterium
TCCAGCTCAGCTGCAGGCCGTTCTCGCCTTCGCTCGCGGTCAGGTCGAGATCGAAGCGCACGCGCTCGACGCCGCGGGTCAGCGGTTCGAGCGCGAGGCCGGGCAGTTCCAGTGCGCCCGACTCGTGGTTCTGCAGTACGAACTTGATCTGGCTGACCGGGTTGTAGGCCAGGCTGCGCTCGGGATTCAGCGCGTCGATCAGGAGATCGAACGGCAGGTTCTGGTGCGCATAGGCGTCGAGCGCGGTGCGGCGCGTCTGGGCCAGCAGCTCGGCGACGGTCAGTTCCGGCGTGACCGTGCTGCGCAGCGCGAGCGTGTTGATGAAGAAGCCGATCAGCGGCGCGACTTCGGGCTGGCTGCGGCCGGCGATCGGTGTCGCGATGACGATGTCGTGCTCGCCGCTCCAGCGCGCGAGCACGGCGGCGAGCGCCGCCTGCAGCAGCATGAACAAGGTCACGTCGTGGCGCTGCGCGAGGCGGCGCAGGTCGGCGAGCAGGCCGGTGTCGAGGCGGCAGCCGTGACGCTGCGCGACGAAGCCCTGCTGCGCCGGACGCGGACGGTCGAGCGGCAGCGCGTGCACGGCCGGGATCTGCCGCAGTTGTTCCTGCCAGTAGGCGAGTTCGCCGTCGAACGCGCCGTCGCGCTCGAGGCCACGCTGCCACTGCGCGTAGTCGGTGTATTGCCGCGTCAGCGGCGCGAGCGGATCGGCGCCGCCGGCCGCGAACGCGGCGTAGAGCTGCGCGAATTCCTTGACGAGAACGCCCATCGACCACCCGTCGGCGGCAATGTGGTGCACGGTGAACAACACGGCATGCTCGCGGTCGGCGAGCTTCACGATCGCGGTGCGCAGCATCAGGTCGGACGAAAGATCGAATGCCGTGTCGACCTCGGCATCGGCGAGCTGCTGCAGCGCGTCCTCGCGCGCAGCGGCGTCGAGCGCCGACAGATCGTGCCAGCGGATCGCGGCGGAACGCGGCGCGCCGACGATCTGCTGCGGTACGCCGTCGCGTTCCTCGAAGCGGGTGCGCAGCACGTCGTGGCGCGCGACGACGGCGTCGAGCGTGCGCTGGAACAGCGCGCCGCCGATGTCGCCGCGGATCTTCAGCGCGAACGGAATGTTGTACTGCGCGCTGCCGCCCTGCAGGCGGTCGATGAACCACAGGCGCTGCTGCGAGAACGACAGCGGGTAGCTGCCGGCCGGCGCGGCCTTCGCGATGACGAGCTTCGCCTTCTCGGCGGCCTGCGCGTCGGCGCGCTGCAGGAACGCGATCAGCGCATCCCTGTGCGTGCGAATCAGCGCGGCGAGTTCCGCATCGATCGCGCCCTTCGGCGCGGCGGTCTTCAGGCGGCCGTCCTGTACGCTCGCGACGACGCCGCTGTGCTGCAGCCGCGCGAGCAGGTCCGTGATGTTCATCGCTACCACTCCGTCTCTTCCAGTTCCTGGCCGGCGGAAGCCGCCGTGCCGTTTTCGACGCCTGCCGGCTGCTGCAGCAGATCGATCAGTTGTGCGAGTTCCGCGAGCGCCTGGTACGCGAACACGTCCTGCAGGCGCAGCACGCAGCCGAACTCCGTGAGCACCGCGCCGACCACGCGCGTGGCCAGCAGCGAGTGGCCGCCGAGTTCGAAGAAGCGCTCGTTCGCGCCGACGCGCTCGAGCTTCAGCAGGTCCTGCCAGATGCGCGCGAGGCGCATCTCGGTCGGCGTCGCCGGCGCGACGAAATCCGGCGGCGCGGCACGCTGTGGCGCCGGCAGCGCGCGCCGGTCGACCTTGCCGTTCGCGTTCAGCGGCAGCGCGGCCAGCGGCACGAATACCGACGGGATCATGTAGTGCGGCAGCTCGCGCTGCAGGAACGGACGCAGTGCCGTCGTCAGCAGCGCTTCGTCGGCCGTCGCTTTCGCCACGACATAGGCGACGAGCTGCTTGTCGTCGCCGTCGCCGAGCGCGACGACGACGGCTTCGGCGACACCGTCGTGGCGCGCGAGCACGGTCTCGATCTCGCCGGGCTCGACGCGGAAGCCGCGCAGCTTGACCTGCGTGTCGGCGCGGCCGATGTAGTCGATGCATCCGTCGGCGGAGCGCCGCGCGAGGTCGCCGGTGCGGTACAGGCGCTGCGCGCCGACGCCGTCGATGTCGACCGTCACGAACTTCGCCGCGGTCAGCTCGTCGCGGCCGAGATAGCCGAGCGCGAGATTGTCGCCGCCGATGTACAGCTCGCCGGTGACGCCGACGGGCTGCGGCCGCTGCGCGTCGTCGAGGATATGGATCTGCACGTTGTCGACCGGGCGGCCGATCGACGGCAGTGCGGGCCACTGCGTCGGATCGCCGTGCAGCGCGTGCTCGGTGACGACGTGGCTCTCGGTCGGCCCGTAGAGGTTCAGCAGCAGGCAGCCGCTGCGCGCGGCCCAGTCGCGCACGGCCGGCGTGATCGACAGCGCTTCGCCCGCGACCTGCAGCACGCGCAGCGCCGGCAGTTCCGCGCCGGACGCGAGCACGGCCTGCGCGAACTGATTGAGCATCGCGGTCGGCAGATAGACGCGGCCGACCGCCTGCCGCTGCAGCACGGCGATCAGGCGCGGCAGGTCGAGGCGGTCTTCCTCGGCGATCAGCACGAGCGGACTGCCGGTGAACAGCGCGCTCGTGATTTCGTAGAGCGACATGTCGAAATTCATCGACGCGAACTGCAGGGTCGGCGTGACCGCGGCGAGCGCCGCGTAGCGGCGCGCCATGCCCGTCATGAGGTTCGTCATCGTGCGATGCGGCAGCACGACGCCCTTGGGCTGGCCGGTCGAGCCCGAGGTGTACATGACGAACGCGGCGCCGTCGGCGGAAACCGTCCCGGCTGCGATGCCGCTTTCGGGATACGTGGAAAACGCCGCCTCGTCGTCCATGAGCACGGCGCGCACGCGATCGCTCGCGAGGCCGCGCGCGAGCGGCGCCTGGGTCAGCACGATCGCCACACCGCTGTCTTCGATCAGATACGCGAGGCGCGCGGCCGGATAGGCCGGATCGAGGGGCACGTAGGCGGCGCCGGCCTTGAGCACGGCGAGCACGCCGACGACGAGGTCGAACGAGCGCGCGACGCAGAGGCCGACGCGGTCGCCCGGCCGCACGCCCTGCGCAATCAGATGATGCGCGAGCCGGTTCGCGCGCGCGTCGAGCTCGGCGTACGTCGTGCGCGA
>CAMLLF010000623.1 GCA_946480705.1 uncultured Lysobacteraceae bacterium
TCCCTACGGACGCATCGACGATGCCGCGATCGCCTGGCAGGACGGCGTCATCGTCTACGCCGGCCCGCTCGCCGGCCTGCCGGGTTCGCCGCAGTCGCTGTCACGCCATGTCGAATCGCTGCAGGGCGCCTGGGTCACGCCCGGGCTCATCGACTGCCACACGCATCTCGTCTTCGCGGGCGACCGCGCCGGCGAATTCGAGCAGCGTCTGAACGGCGTCAGTTACGAAGCGATCGCGCGCGCCGGCGGCGGCATCAATTCCACCGTGCGCAGGACGCGCGACGCGAGCGCCGACGAGCTCCTCGCGCAGTCCCTGCCGCGCGCACGCGCCCTGCTCGCCGACGGCGTCACGACGCTGGAGATCAAGTCGGGCTACGGGCTGGACCTGACCAGCGAACGCAAGATGCTGCAGGTCGCCCGCCGCCTCGGCGATGAACTCGGCATCGGTGTCTGCACAACGTTTCTCGGCGCACATGCTCTGCCGCCGGAATTTGCGGGCAACCAGTCCGGCTATATCGACGAAGTCTGCATCCACATGATGCCGGCGCTCGCCGCCGAAGGACTCGTCGACGCGGTCGATGCGTTCTGCGAAAAAATCGCGTTCACGCCCAGCGAGACGCGCCGCGTCATGGAAACCGCGCGCGGCCTCGGCCTGCCGGTCAAGCTGCACGCGGACCAGCTCAGCGACCTGCACGGCGCGGCGCTCGTCGCGGAATTCGGCGGGCTGTCCGCCGACCACGTCGAGTACACCAGCGCGGCCGGCGTGAAAGCCATGGCCGAAGCCGGAACGGTCGCCGTGCTGCTGCCCGGCGCGTTTCACGTGCTGCGCGAGACGAAGCTGCCGCCGGTCGACGCGCTGCGCGAGCACGGCGTCGCGATGGCCGTGTCGACCGATCTCAATCCCGGCACGTCGCCGCTGCTGTCGCTGCGCATGGCCATGAGCTTCGCCTGCACCTTGTTCCGGTTGACGCCCGAGGAAGCGCTGCGCGGCACGACCATGCACGCGGCGCGCGCGCTCGGACTCGGCGACCGCGGCCGCCTTGCCGCCGGGCTGCGCGCCGATCTCGCGGTCTGGAACATCGCCGAGCCCGCGGAGTTGTGCTACTGGCTCGGCGCCGGCGGCGCCGAGCGCGTCTACGCCGGGGGGCGGCGTCTCATCTGAAGACTCCCCGCATGCCCTGCCGGAAATGAAAAACCCCCGCAATGCGGGGGTTTTTCGATAACGGTCGAAGCGTCGCGGGATCAGGCGGCCGGCTTCTTCGCGGCGGGCTTCTTCGCGGCAGGCGCAGCCTTCTTCACAGCGCTCTTGCTGACGGTCTTCGTCGCCGCATCGGTCTTGATGGCGTGCGGACGGACGTTGCCGTAGCTGCCGGAATAGGTCTTGCCCTTGCGGGTCTTGCGATCGCCCTTACCCATCTCGAATCACTCCAGGAATTACTTGCAATGGCCGCGTAGCTTACCAGCGCCGCGGCCGTGCGCAAAACCGGGCCTCAGTGCGAGTGGCCGTGATGGCCGTGGCCCGGGCAGGCCGGGCGGGGCCTGACGTCCTTCGGCGGCTCGCAGGCCGGCGCGTGGCAGTTCACGCCGTCGAGCTGCACGGTCACGTGTTCGATGCCGAAGCGGCGGCGCAGCGCGCGCCCGACTTCGAGGATCGCGTCGTCCGGCGCAGTACCTTCGTTGAGCCGCGCATGCAAGGTCGCGACGCGCACGCCGCCGGCGAGCTGCCAGACATGAACGTGGTGCACCTCGCGCACGCCGGGCACGTCCGTCTCGACGCCGCCGACGATCGCATCGACCTCGACGCCTTCGGGCACGCCTTCGAGCAGGATGTGCGCCGAACGCCGCAGCAGGCGCCAGGCGCTGTTGAGGATCAGCAGCGAGACGAAGATGGAAATGGCGGGATCGGCCGACAGCCAGTCGAAATACCGCACGAGCAGCGCGGCGCTGACCGCGCCGAGCGAACCGAGCAGATCGCCGAGCACATGCAGCCGGGCACCGGCGGTATTCAGATCGTCGTGATCGTGGCCGCCGAGCACGCCGAGCACGAGCAGGTTCACGCCGAGCCCTGCGATCGCGACCAGCAGCATCATGCCGGACAGGATCGGCGCCGGCGTCTGGAAGCGCTGGATCGCCTCGAACACGATCCAGCCGACCAGCACGAACTGCGACAGCGCGTTCGTATAGCCGACCAGCACCTCGAGCCGCGCATAGCCGAAGCTGCGCCGCGCATCGGCCGGACGCTGCGCGAAATGCGCGCCGAGCCAGGCGAACAGCAGCGCGAGTGCGTCGACGAGCATGTGTCCCGCGTCGGCGACGAGCGCGAGCGAGCCGGACAGCCAGCCGCCGACCGCTTCGACGACGAGCATCAGCGTCGTCAGCGCGAATGCGAGCATGAGCTTGCGCGTGCGTTTGCGGTCGCCGGCATACGCGGCTACGTGGCCGCGCGCCTCGTCGTCGAGTTCGGCATGGCTGTGGCCATGGGAATGAGCGTCTGGGCCATGACCGTGGTCGTGATCATGGTCGTGCGCGACGGTGCTGGCGGATGACGGCGGACGGGTCATGGAAAAAGCGCGCTCTGGAATGCGGGCATGCTAGGAACCGCCGCAGCGGTTACACAATCACTCGTGCCGGCAGTTCTGGTCGTGGATGTGCGAAAGGCGCAGGTTCACAAGGTGCGCGAGTGCGAGCAGGCTGCCGCCGGTGCTGACCAGCACGGCATGCACTGTCGCCGAGGAATCGAAATCGACGACGACGCCGGCCAGCAGCAGCGCCATGGCCGGCAGCAGCAGAAACAGCGCGTTCGGCCGCCGATGCCGGCGGAAACCGAGTAGCAGCATCGTCGTTGCGAGCGCACAGGCGAACAGTACGAAACCGCGCTCGATCGAATGATCGGCCAGAAACGCGAGGCCCAGCGCCGGCAGCACGGCGATCACGAACGGCAGCAGCGCGCAGTGGATCGCGCAGAGAAACGACGCAGTCGCACCGAAGCGATCGGCGATCGCCGCGAAGCCGCGGATGCGCGGACGGTCCGCCGTCGTTTCGGAAGGATCGGTCGAATTCACATCACACGCCTCGTACCGCATCGAAAGGGCTCCGCAAGGGGCGTCGCCACCGGCCCGGGCCGGGGCGTGAGTGTAGCCATGACTTCCGGACATTGCCGGATTGCGAATTGATA
>CAMLLF010000624.1 GCA_946480705.1 uncultured Lysobacteraceae bacterium
CATGGCGATGGCGAGCGTCTCGTGCGCCTCCTGGCTGATCGACCCGTACGACATGGCGCCGGTCGCAAAGCGCTTCAGGATGTGTTCGACCGGTTCCACTTCGTCGATCGGAATCGGCGTCGCCTGCCACTGCACACGGTCGGTCGAGGTGTAGCCGAATACCGCATTGGCGGCGCTGTCGCGACCGACGACGAGCAGCGTCGATCCGTTGAATGCCAGCGCATCGGCCGACATGTTCGCGCCGACGGTATGCGGAACCCACGTCGTGCCATCGGCGGAGTCGAAGATCAACGCGCTGAACGTCGCGCCGTCGCGTCCGAGCGCGATGAACCGGTCGCCGGCCCAGATCACTTCGTTCAACCGCACGGGCAACGCGCTGATGTCGCGCGTTGTCCACGCGAGACCGTCCTCGGAGGTCACGACGGTCGCGCCGTCGTCGACCGTGGCGACGAAGCGCTGCCCGTCCGACGCGATCTCGCTGAGCCTGAGGCTTTCGTCGAGCTGCTGGACCGACCAGGCGAACCCATCGGCCGACGTGACGACCGCGCCGCCCCACCCGACCGCAACGAAGCGGCCGCTGCCGAATGCGACGTCCCGCAGGTAGGCGCGCGTCGACTGGCGGCGCCACACCCACTCGCCGCCGTCGTGCCGCGTGACGATCGTGCCGCGATCGCCGACGACGACGTCGGTGGTTCCGTGCGAGGCGGCCGCCTGCAGGGTGTTGCCCTGCGGCGCGGGCGTCGACCAGAACCAGCGGTCGTTCGAATGGTCGGCCGCGACGGCCTGCGACGCCTGCGTTGCGAAAAACAGAGCGAACGCGAAACCTGCAACACGGGACTTCATCGCATTTGTCTCCATTGGCAATCGCTTCACCGGGGCGCAGTCCAATTCGCCGCGAACGTCGCTTCGTGATCCGTAGACGCGACGGCGGCGCGAACCCCCTCATGACGCGTGTTGCACGCCTTGCTCGAAACCCACGCGCGCGTTGGAAAACCACGCGATGCATTGAAACGACGTGACCGACGGCCGTGCGACAACGCTCACGCCGCGGCGATCACGTCGATCTCCCCGAGCCAGTCGTCGCGCAGCCGCCGTACGACGATCCGTCGGTAAACCGCTGCTCGCCTTCGTGCCTGTCGACGCAGGGCTGGAGCGCTTTCCCGAAGTGGAGGAAATCCATTCCGTCGCCGGCGATACGAGCGTGATCCTTGAGGTGCGTTCGGCCGACACGCACGCGCTCGAGCAGTTTCTGGCCTGGGTTCTCGTGCTGCCGGGCGTGCGCGGCACGCGCAGTCAGGTCGTGCAGTCGACGTTCGTCGAACGCGCCGTGCAGGCACAGGTCACGCGCGATTGGCCGGCGGTGCCGCTTCCGCCGGACTGAGCCGCAACCTGCAGCGACGATCGGCGAAAGCATGCACACTACCGCCGCACCGCTTCGACGTGAACGATCTCCAACCCTGAAGAACCGAGGCCACATGTCCCCTGATCCGATTGCCCGCTGGCACGACATCGTGAATGCGCGCGACGTCGCCGGACTCGACGCATTCCTCGCCGACGACGCGGTATTCCATTCGCCCGTCGTGCACACGCCGCAGGTCGGCAAGGCGATCGTGAAGGCGTATCTCACGGCGGCGATCGCCGTGTTCGGCAACGAGTCGTTCCGCTATCTGCGCGAACTGCGCGGCGAACGCGATGCCGTGCTGGAGTTCGAGCTCGAACTCGACGGCATCGCGATCAACGGGGTCGACATGATCCGCTGGAACGCCGACGGACGCGTCGTCGAGTTCAAGGTGATGCTGCGTCCGCTCAAAGCCGTCACGCTGATTCACGAGAAGATGGCGGCGATGCTGCAGGCTGCGCGCCGCTGACGGCCTGCGCTGCCGCTCGACATTTCACTTGAACGTTCGTCCAGCCATCCACGAATGGGCGCCGCAACGGCAGCGCACCGGTCGTCGATCGGAAGCGAGACATCGGAGTGCTCTGCGCGACAGGCCCGATGAACGTCGGCCGCGACAACGCGCTATTCTCGCGAAGGCTTGGGGGATTTTCGAGCGTTGCGGCGTCCTGGAGGATGAGGCGCCGAGTTCGACTGTGCGGCCACAATGATGACCGCCTGCGCACCGTCCAGTACGGGAATGTACCCATCGGTTCTGTGAGACTCGGAACCCATGCGGCTCGCATCGGCGGCCGTGGCCGGGACAGCCATCGGAGAAAGCACGCCGTGAAAGACCAGCTTGCAGCGCTGAGGCCCGTTGTTCGATTGCTCCCACCGACCTGGCGCGTACACCTCCGGCGCTGGTGGAACGCCGGGCGAGCGGCTCGGGCTACGGGTGCCGGCGATTACGAGAGCCGGCTCAGCCAGGAAGTGATGCGATTCGCCGGAGAGGAAATCGTCAACGATCTCCCTCGAATCTTCGACTACTGGTCGAACACGCATCTGCGCCCAGTGATGGAAGTATTCGGATTCTCGTATCCGGAGGACTTCTTTGCGCTGCAAATCCAGCGGCAAGCGGCTGCATTGGGCCGAAACGTTCATGCGATCAGCATCGGCGCCGGAAACTGCGACAGCGAAGTGCACATGGCGAAGCTGCTGCTCGAACGCGGCGTCGGCGCGTTCACGATCGTGTGCCTTGACGTTACCGATACCATGCTTCAGCGCGGGCGCCGGCTGGCCGAGCGCGAAGGCGTCCTTGAACATTTCCGCTTCGTCTCCGCCGATTTCAATCGCTGGAATCCGACCGAATCGTACGACGTGGTCATGGCGAACCAGAGCCTTCATCATGTCACGAACCTGGAAGGACTGTTCGACGCGATTTGCCTGGCTATAGGTTCTTCCGGCATCTTCGTCGCATCCGACATGATCGGACGCAACGGCCACATGCGATGGCCGGAGGCGCTCGCGATCGTTCGCGAGTTCTGGCGTGAACTGCCGGCGTCGTACCGGTACAACGTCCAGCTGCGCCGCCACGAAAAGGTCTACAAGGACTGGGATTGCTCGCTCGAAGGGTTCGAAGGCATTCGCGCGCAGGACATCCTGCCTCTGGCGATACAAAGGTTCGGCTTCGATTTTTTCCTCGGATACGGAAACGTGATCGATCCCTTCATCGACCGCGGCTTCGGCCCGCATTTCGACCCTGAAACTGACGGGGACCGTTCGTTCATCGA
>CAMLLF010000625.1 GCA_946480705.1 uncultured Lysobacteraceae bacterium
CGCCGCGCGACGCGCGTACCAGCAGCTTCGTGGTCTTGTGATTCATGGCCGGCTCCCTGCCGTTTCGGTTTGCGCAAGCTGCCGCAGGAGTCGTGCCGCTGCGCTTCCTTCGCCAACACATTGAATCCAGTCGTGACGCGTTGCAGCGACGCCGCGCCGATTGCAAGCCGCGTTCGCGCGCAGATTGCAGACTGCCCGAAACGTCGCCGGAAACCGCGTCCTTGTGCCCTATCGCACGCTGGCGCGAACGCTGCAAAGTGCCGCCGAAAGCCGCCGGAGAACCAATGCCCGCTGCCCGTCCGACACGCCCCCGCCTGCCCGCGAGCCTGCGTTACGTCAGCGACGCGGCGCCCGGCATTCGCCGCCGCCGCCGCGGCAGCGCCTTCGTGTATCTGCACCCGGGCGGCCGCCGCATCGACGATCCGCGCGTGCTCGAACGCATCCGCAAGCTCGCGATACCGCCGGCCTATCGCGACGTCTGGATATGCCTGCGGGCCGACGGCCACCTGCAGGCGACCGGCCGCGATGCGCGCGGGCGCAAGCAGTACCGCTACCACGCCCACTTCCGCGCATTCCGGGAAAACCATAAATATGCACTCCTTGCCGACTTCGCCGCGGCGCTGCCGCGGCTGCGCCGGCGCGTGCAGGACTGCCTCAAGTCCACGCAACTGACGCGCGACAGGGTCGTCGCCGCCGTGGTGAGCCTGCTCGACCGGACCCTGATCCGCGTCGGCAACGAGGAATACGCGCGCAGCAACAGCTCCTACGGCCTGACCACGCTGCGCGACCGGCACGCGCGAGTCAGTACGCGCCGCATCGCGCTGCGCTTTCGCGGCAAGACCGGCAAGCCGCATCACGTCGTGCTGTCCGACGCGCGTCTCGCTCGCATCGTGCGGCGCTGCCAGGAACTGCCCGGCCAGTTGCTGTTCCAGTACGTAGGCTCCGACGGCCGGCCGCACCCGCTGCGCTCTACCGACGTCAATGCGTTTCTCGCCGAACACACCGGCCTCGCGCTGACCGCGCGCACGTTCCGTACCTGGGGCGCGACCGCGGCGCTGGTCCGCGCCTGGCAGGATTCGCTCGCCGAGGCGCCCGATCTCGCGGCGACGCCGCGCCTCAAGGAATGCATCGCCCGCGTCGCGTCACGGCTCGGCAACACGGCCGCGGTCTGCCGCAATTCCTATCTCGATCCGCGCGTCGTCGATGCGCTGGTTTCCGGCGGCTGGGAACCCTGCGACACGCGCTATACGCAGACGCTGCGCGGCCTGAACTGGGAAGAGCGTTGCGTGCGCGCACTGATCACCAAGGCAATTCGCAGGGCGCAATAGCGCGGCACATCGCGCCATGACGCAGGATCGGTTTCATGGGAACTCCCGCGGGCTGGTCGGAATCGTGTAGTTGCCGGCGTGCGCCGGCCGCTTGGCGGGCGACGTACGAACGCGTACGTGGGCTGCGCGATTTCGGCAGCCTCACTCGTTCCCTGTTGTACGGAGGCCGGTCGTTTCGCGGGCGAATAACAGTGCCTGCGCATGCTGTTCAACGAAAAAAAATAAACCGCAAAAAAACGAAAATACACGCCTGTGCAGGGACATTTATGTACCCATGCGCGACCCACAAGGCCAAAAAATGCGGTAGCTTTGGCACACAGCAGTAACGAGCCGGCAACGTTGATTCGTTTTTAGCACCGTCGAAACAATTCGCCGCGGATCGTTTCCGGAACACGCGGCGAGACGACGACAGCACGCCGCCCCTCGACTTCTGCTCCGGCCGCGAGCACGGAATGGCGCGCAGCCGTTTCCACACCGACAAGGAAGCCTGATTTCATGGATCGATTCGACTCGCTACGCCTGTTCACGCGCATCGTGGAACTGGGCAGCTTCACGCGTGCGGCCGGTGAACTCGGCGTGCCGCGCGCGAGCGCGACGCACGCGATCAAGGCGCTCGAACAGCGGCTCGGCGCACGCCTGCTCGAACGCACGACGCGTCAGGTGCGCGTCACCGCGGACGGCCGCGTCTACTACGACTGCTGCGCGCATCTGCTCGCGGAACTCGACGATGTCGAAGCGAGCCTGTCCAACACGCTGCGCGAAGCGCGCGGCGTGCTGCGCATCGATCTGCGCGGCCGCATCGCCGCCCAGCTGCTGCTGCCGCGGATCGACGCGTTCTGCAGCCGCTATCCGCACGTCGATCTCGTGGTCAGCAACGGCGAGCGGTTGTCCGACCTGATGCGCGACGGCGTCGACTGCGTCGTGCGCGCCGGCGAAGCGTCCGAGCAGTCCATGACGGCACGCCGGCTCGTCGATCTGCCGCAGCTCGTCTGCGCGAGTCCCGACTATGTCGGCCGGCACGGCCTGCCGGCGCACGCGCACGAACTCGCGGACCACGTCGGCGTCGGCTGGCTGCTGCGGCAGCGCGACAACGAGGCGCGGCTGCGCCTCGATACCGGCGACGGCCTGCGCGACTACCGCCTGCGCAGCCGGGTCGGCGTCAGCGACGACGAGAGCTACCTGCTCTGCGGGCTGCGCGGGTGCGGCCTGATCCAGCTGACGCGGCTGCAGGCCGCGCCTTTTCTGCACGACGGCAGCCTCGTCGAGGTACTCGCCGCCTGCGCGTCGCCGACGGTGCCGGTATCGCTGCTGCATCCTTCGACGCGGCGCCTTGCGCCGGCCGCGCAGGCCTTCGTCGAATGGGCGGTCACGGTCGGTGCGGCCTGCGGCGAAGACCGTGCGGGCCGCGGCAACTGACGGCGCGCCGGCCGTCGGACGCGAGCGCGTGCCGACCGCGCATGGTCAGGCGTCGAAGCCGAGAAATCCGAGCAGTTGCGCGTCGCTGACCGCGGCCGGATTCGACAGGTCGGCGCCGGCGAGTTCCGGCGGTACGGCCGGCCGGCGCAGGCGGAAGAATTCGACGCGCAGCAGCAGGTCGGGATCGGCCGGTGCGTTCGGGTTGTTGCAGGCATGGAGCAGGATCTGCACGTTGTGCTGTTCGAACGTACAGGTGCCGACGGTCGCGTAGTCGGTGTAGGCGACGAGGCCGAGCTGCAGCGTCTCGGGAAAATCGGCACGCCGAAAGCGGCGCAGCACGCGCCAGGCGCCCGGCGGCTCGACCGGCTGCACGAGCGCGATCACGTGCTCGCCGATGCGCGCGAGCCGGAGGTTC
>CAMLLF010000626.1 GCA_946480705.1 uncultured Lysobacteraceae bacterium
TGAAACCCGCTGCAGAACACGCGGTCGATCGCGCCGGACTCGTACGCGCCAATCGAATGCGTTGCCGGCCGGGCGCGCGTTGCCGTCGCCGTCGAGCGGCACCCAGGCCGCAGCCGGGTCACCGGCGCAGATGCGAGCCGCGGTATCGCATTTGTCGACAAAATCGCCTGATCGCCATCGTACAAACGCGGTGGCGCGGAATGTCGGATTCCTCGATCGGACCGGCATGCCGCCACCGCACCGCAACACCGATACGGCCGCACGTCACGAAACCGCGGGCCCTGCTCAGCGCGACGCGGCCTTCTCGCCGGGCGCCGTCGCCTGCACGAATTCCTCGATCGTCACGGTGCGGCCGTGCACCGACGCGATCCGATCGACCTTGAGCTTGCGCTCGGCGAGGAAACGCGCGAACGCGCGGCTGCTCTCCTGCGGCGGTCCCGGCGGCGCGTCGTTGTTCGGCATCGCGAACAGGTCGCCCTGGAACAGCAGGCGTTCTTTCGGCAGATAGGCGATGAGCATCTCGCGTGCATGCGGATGCGGGCCGACGTCGATGAACTCGACGCTGCGGTCGCCGTCGCTGACGACGCGGCGCCCCTTCTCGACGAACAGGAATTCCGGCGCGCGCGGCGATTTCGCAAGACGGTCGTTCTGCGGCGCCTTCGCCATGGTCTCGACGACGGCGCGATTGCCCGGCGTCGTGACGACGGTCGCGCCTTCGGCGATGAAGCTGCGCAGGCCGCCGATGTGATCGCCGTGGTGATGCGTCATCGCGAGATAGCGGATCGGCTTGCCCGGCAGGGTTCCCTTGATGCGCTGGATCACGCGGTCGGCGCCGGCGCTCGACCCCGGCGCCTCGACCGCGAGCACGAAGTCCTTGAACGCGATCGCGAGCGTGTTCTGGTTCTGCCCGGCGACGTTCTGGATCACGTAGATCCCCTCGCCCAGCTGCTCGACGCGCTGCGGCAGTTCGCTCGCGACGGCCTGCGCCTTCGCATAGCCGTCGGCGGCGACCTCGAACGCCGCGTCGTCGACGGCCGGGTTGATCTCCACGCGTGCGGCGAAGCGCGACGCGGTTTCGCCGGCCTGGCGGAATTCCCAGCGCTTCGGCACTTTGATGCCGCCGCTGTCGACGTAGTCGCCGAACAGCACTTCCGAGGCTTCCTCGCCGGCCAGCGGATCGGTGAAGGCCAGCTCGTACTTCGAGACGAGCCGCGTCTTCGCATCGACATAGACGGCGACCTGCTGCGTGTCGGGCATCACGAACGTCACGACCTCGTGCGGCGCGCCGTCGAGCACGTCCTCGCCGAGATAGCGCAGCGACGTGCCGCGTTCCAGCGCCTGGCGCAGGATCAGGTTCGGCAGGCGCCGCTGGTATTGCACGAACTGCTGCTGGCTCGCCTGAGCCGCCGGCACGGCGGTCGCAACGCGCGCGCGATGATCGTAGTTCGTACCCTCGCCGCGCTTGAGCACGACCGTGTTGTGTCCTTCGAAGCCCGCGCCGCTATTCGCCGTTTCGAGCCGCAGGCGGCTGCCGCTCAGGTCGAGCAGCAGCGTTTCCTTCGAATGACCCGACTGGAACGGCGCCTGCGGCGTGGTCATCTGCAGACGCGGCCAGGTCTCGCCTTCGAGCGTCAGGCGCACGCTGGTGACGCCTTGTATCGCGGCGGCGCCGCCCATTGCGGCGACCGTCGCGTCGAGCACTTCGCGCGCCTTCGCGTTGGAGCGTTCGGTCAGGGTCTCCGGATTGCCGGCGGAGCCGTCGGCGAGCGCGATCAGCGGCAGCAGCGCGAGCGTGAGTGCGGATAGTCGCAGCATGGCAGTGGATTCCGGGAAAAGGCGGACGGTGCGCCGCGCCCCGGAATCTAGCTGTGCACTTTTTTCGCCGCGACGCGATTGCGCCGTCCCGACGCACGTCTGCGCCGGGCAGCCGCGCGTGATGCAGAAATGCGCGGGAGTGCGGCGCGCACGCTTTCCGGGAACGCGCCGGCAATCGGCGGTTTGCCGGCGGCGCGATCAGCCTGCCCGCAGATGACCGGTCAGGTCGCGCACGTGCCGGATCGGCGCCTCGGCGCAGCATCGGCAACACGAGCTGCATGAGTTCGCGATGGTCCAGCACGTCCGGCGGCATTCCGCCGAAACGCCTGAGCGCCCCGATCAGCGCGTCGTCGTCGAGCCTGCTGAGCGGCGGCGTCGCCCGACGCGCGCGCGGCGCCTCGCAACCCGAGACGAAACAATCGCACGAGCCGGCCCGAGACGCCTCGGCCGGCAGGCGCCGCGCGACCTCGAACGCGAGCAGCGCGCCGGGACCGTGGCCCGAACAACGCGAACGGCAGCGCGGGCTCGGCCGCGATCGCCGCGACGCATGCCGCGACGAGCGCATCGCGATCGCGCCACGCCGTTTCGGCGAGTCGCCTGCCGTGACCGGGCAGTTGGATGCCGCAGGCCTCGATGAACGGCTCCCGCGCCGGCTGCCAGTCCAGGAACTGGTTCGCGCCGCCGCCCGCATACGGAAAACAGAACAGGCGCAGCCCGGGATCGGCCGCACCGCGACGCAGCAGCCCGCTCGAATCGGAAGCGGCATGAGGATTTCCCGAACACGTTCATCGATGGTGCCCGCGGGCCGTACGTCGATTCAACGCGATCGCAACGGCCAGGACTTCCGGCTTACTGACGCTAGGCCTGGCGACGGTTAGCATCCGCGTTGGGACGGACGGGTACCCATCGGGGAAAAACTCATGAACGCACGCACCGGGCTTCGCACTACCGGACTCATCCTTTTTGTCACAACCCTCGTTGTCGGGGCCGTCGCCTGCGCGCCGCGCACGACCGGTTCGACGCGCGCTGCCGGGTCGGACGCGCTGGCTGCGGTGCAGGATCCTGCCCTGCTCGCGCCGTTGACCTATGTCGAAGCCGAGGACGAGGGCGAAGGCGGCGACATGGAACCGGTCGATCCGGCCGAACAGCGCGTACAGACCCAGCCACCGCCGCGGCCGGTCGCGCGCGGCGGCGGCGTCTGGACGCCGCTCGGTCCGTCGCCGACGCAGTCGGCGCAGGTCGACGTGCCGCCCGATGACGAGGTGAGCGGCGCGGTCCATGCGATCGCCGCGCATCCGACCAATGCCGACATCCTCTACATCGGCGCGGCCAACGGCGGCATC
>CAMLLF010000627.1 GCA_946480705.1 uncultured Lysobacteraceae bacterium
CTGGCTTGCTGGCCAGGAAGCGCCTGGTCTCGCGCGAACGATGGGCGGAGTGATTGTCGAGCAGCAGGCAGATCAAGGTCCCTGCCGGATAATGCGCATCGAGCCGCTCAAGGAAGGCGATGAACTCGCGCACGCGCGGCTGTTCCAGCGAAAAATCGCGCGCCCGCGCGGCCACCTGCCGAAGCGCTCGCCTTGCTGGTGGGTCGCTTGCACGTCCGGCCATAAAAGTATAGGTGCCGCTCCCACAGTCGCCCTACCCGCCGCGCACGATCGCCTCGATCGACAGCTCCACGCGCGCGATGGATTCGACACCCGCGTTCGTGTCGCCGGTGTCCTGGCGGATCACGACGATGCGCTGCCGCGCCACGCCTGACTGGACGAGCACGTGCGCGAGGGCCAGCGCGCGCCGGTCCGAGTGCTGCGGGGTTTCGCCGTTGCGCACGAGGACCGAGACAAAGGTCGTGCGGTATTCGATGAGGACGCGCGCGAGTGCTTCCAGAAGTTGCTGGCCGTCGGCGTCGACCTGTTCCGCGCCGTGCGCGAAGCCGAGCCGGCCCGACAGGTCGATCACGATGCGATCGGCCTCGCGCGTGATGTGCGCCGACTTGCCGATCTCCTGGCGAAGGCGTCCGTGCAACACATCCAGCGTGTAGCCGACATCGTCGGGTGCGAGCGTGTTGGCCGTGTTCTTCGCCAGCGCCTGCTTCAGGCGCGACTTTTCCTGTTCGTAGCCAGCCGGTGGCAATACCTTGACCTCCGGCGGCGCCGGCGTCTTCGCAGCCGGCGGCACCCGGGTCGCCGGCGCCGCGACCTTCGGCTTGGGCGTCGGTGCCGTCGATGCAGTCGGTGCAGTCGGTGCCGTCGGTGCCGTCGGCGCCACAGGGGGACGCGGTGCGCGTGTCGCGCAGGCGCTCAACGCGAGCGCTACGACCAGCAGCCCGCACGAGTACAGATTCATGCCGACACGATGCCCTTCACGCAGCGGTGCGTGTGCGGCGACGCAGGAATTCAACGTAATCCCCCAGATCCAGCGGTTTGCTGTAGTAGTAACCTTGCCCGAATGCTACGGCATGCTCCTGCAGCCAGCGTTCCTGTTCCGGCGTTTCGACGCCTTCGGCGACCGTCGCGAGGCCGAGCGACTGCGCCATCTCGATGACATGCACGATCACCTGGCTGGTCGCCGCCTCCGTGCCGATCGCGTCGACGAAGGACTTGTCGATCTTGAGTACGTCCAGCTCGAACGTCTGCAGATACGAGAGGCTCGAGTAACCCGTACCGAAGTCATCCACGGCGACCTGGTGGCCGCGGCGGCGGAATTCGCGGATCAGCGCTCGCGAGGTGTTGCTGTTGACCAGAGCGCGCTCGGTAATCTCGAGCTTGATCGCGTCCGGCGGCAGGCCGGCCGCCGCGAGGCTGAACGCCAGCGTCGTGCCGACGCGCTCGTCCTGCAGGTCGGCGGGGGCGAGATTGAGATTGACGGTGATGCCGGGGAATTCGCGGCGCAGCTGGGTGAGGTCGCGTACGGCGATGCGCATCACGGCGAGCGTCAGATCCTGGATGAAGCCGGCTTCCTCGGCGAGCGCGATGAAGACGTCGGGGCGCACGACCTGTCCGTCGTCGCGCGTCCAGCGCGCCAGCACTTCGGCACCGACGCAGTGCCCGCCCGGCAGTTCCACGACCGGCTGGTACTGCACGCGGATGTGCTCGCCTGCCACGGCCCGGCGCAGCTCCGTTGCCAGGCTGAGCTGATGCCGCGAATAGCGCAGGACGAACAGAATCCACAACGCGACCAGCACCAGCCCGAACGCTGCACCGGCGATGAGGGTAAATGCATGCCGGCTCCAGACACTGTCGATCGGCTCGACCGCAACCACGTCGATCGGCAGCAGTTCGTTGCGCGAAAAACGCGATACCACGACACCGTTGCGGCGATCCACGGTCACGCCGGCGCTCACCGCGTCGGGCACGGGCAGCTCCGCGTCCCACGGCGATGCCGACAGGCGCAGCTTCTCCACCCACAGGCCGGCGCGGCGCTGCTGCAACGGACCCAGGTCGAGCAGCAGGCGCGGGTCGATCGCCACGTCGTGGTCGCCGTAGCGCATGAGGAACAATTGGACACCACCCACTTCGGTGCTTTTGCTCGGCCACCAGGCGATGACGCCGGTGTCGTAGATGCGGTCGGCGCGCGCGGGCTTGAGTCCTTCCGGCGGCAGGAAACCGACGCCGCAGCGACGCTCGCTCGCCTGCCAATAGCCGATGGCGCGGATGTAGGGGCGCGAGATGGAGGCCTGCTGCAGCGTGCGCAGGTGATCGGCGGAGCAGCGCGGGATGTCCAACCGGTCGAAGCCCGCGAGCACGTCGCGCGTATCGATGAAGATGCCTTCGGCGCGCCGGCCGAGCGAGTTAGCGAGGCTGCCGGCATAGGCCGTTTCGGTCGCAACGGATTCGCGCCAGACCACCCAGCCGATCGCCGCGAACAGCAGCGCTCCGCCGACAAGGGCGGCGGTGGCGGAACCGAAGAGCACCTTGTCGCGACGACGCATGGGGCGTCGAGAATAGCAGAAGACGTCGGCGCTTCAGGTTGGACTTTTGGCGATGACCGGACCGAGTACGGCTCGAACAATCGTTGGACGAGCACGCGAGATTCATGGTGCAGGCAGGTGCGCATTCTGCACTGCGGACGCTGACGTCGTCCGATGCGAGGTCGCGCATTCAATGGACCCGGGACGCAAAATAGCGGACGTCGAGCGGATTCATTGGCACGCCCGGCGTGTCGCCTGCGTCGTCGTTTCCGTCGTTGCCGGTTTGCCAGCAGCGCCGCTTACAATCGCCGCTTCGAAATCCCACGGCGCTCTCCATGACTGAACCCGTTCGTCTTTCCAAGCGCGACCATTCTGTTGCACAAGCCCGAGGGCGCGAGCGCTGAAGAAGGTGCGGATCATGCGTGGCAGAAACTGTCAGTGGATGCGCGCAGCGCCGACGACAGTTCCGGAGTCCGCGTACTCAAGCGCCATTTTCACACGTTGACTAGTCCGTTGAGGCTCGAGGCCGACAGCAGCGGTCTGACCGTGCTCACGCAGGATTGGCGCGTTTCCCGGCGATTGATCGAGGAAACGCTCAGGATCGAGCAGGAATATGTCGTGGAAGTCAGC
>CAMLLF010000628.1 GCA_946480705.1 uncultured Lysobacteraceae bacterium
GGTTGTCGGCGTAACGCGTGGTCCCTTGGCGCAATCGGGGCGGTTGGCGCAATAGCCGAAGGGCATTGCGCCAAGTCCGTTTGTGCGGCGGTCTTCGGGTTGTCGGCGTAACGCGTGGTCCCTTGGCGCAATCGGGGCGGTTGGCGCAAAGCCCTTCGGTTATTGCGCCCCACGACAGTTTTTTCTTCCCGACTCCGTCCTCCTGCACGCCACGCGCTCCGCGTCGCCTGCACGAGGACTCCCGATGAAAGCCGCTTCCCTGTTCGCCGCCGCGCTGTTCGCGGCGACTTCCGCCCTTGCCGCCGACGGCGATCCGGATTTCGCGTTTGCCGGCGGCGGCATCGCGACGCGTGCGGTCACGGCGCCGCAGTACCAGCTCTACGAACCCGGCGGTGCGCTCGGCGACGACGGCAGCATCGTGCTGGCCGCGGTGACCGGCGCGACGCCGTTCAGCAGCGCGACGCGTTTCGCCGTGGCGAAGTTCCGCCATGACGGCCAGCCCGACGCGACGTTCGGCAGCGGCGGCATCGCCGAGATCGACTTCAGCGACGGCGCGGCGAACTATCCGGCCTATGCGCGCGCGGTCGCGCGGCTCGACGCCGGCCACTGGCTCGTCGCCGGCCGCATCGGGTCGGGTTTCGATCTGGGTCTTGCGCGACTGGCGGTCAACGGCCAGCTCGATGCGACCTACGGCAACGGCGGCCGCGCGCGCATCGACGTCGGCGGCCAGGACATCCTGCTCGATATGCAGATCGACGCGCAGCAGCGCGCGTGGCTTCTCGTCGATTCCAGCACCGACCAGCTCGTGCGCTTCACCGCCGCCGGCCAGCCCGACGCGGGTTTCGGCAACGGCGGCAAGCTTGCGCTGCCCGGCGACTTTTCGGTGCTCGGCTTCGCCCTCGATGCACAGGGCCGCATCCTGCTCGCCGGCATCCAGTTCGGCCAGACGATCTACAGCATGGCGGTGCGCCGCCTGCACGCCGACGGCAGCATCGACGCGACCTTCGGCGACAACGGCCTGCGCCTGATCGCGCCCGACGTGCGCGCCAACGCGCAGAAACTTCGCGTGCTTGCCGACGGACGCATCCTCGTCGCCGGCAACAGCAACGGCGGCGGCACCTGGACCGGCACGGCAACCGGCCGCATCACCGTCGCGCGGCTCACGCCCGATGGCCAGCTCGATACGAGCTACGGCACGGCCGGCATCCGCGTCGTCGACTTCGCCGGCGACGAACGCTCGAGCGCCTATCCGGATCTGCGCATCGCCCTCGCCGCCGACGGCAAGCTCACGCTCGCGCGTGCCGTCGTAGAGCCCGTGTCGGCACTGCGCATCGCGCGCCTGCTGCCGAACGGCCAGCCCGACACGACATTCGCGCCGCAGGGCAAGCGCACCTTGCTGCAGCAGACCTACAGCACGCTCACGCTCGCCAACGTGCTCCTCGCGCCGCAGCGTCTCGTCGTTGCCGGCGTCTACAACCTCAACGACCAGCGCGTGTTCTACGCGACCGCGCTGCGCGACGGCGACGGAATCTTTCGCAGCGGCAACGAATAGTTGAAAACAGGGTCGGCTCCACTTAACCAGTTCATCAGATACCCGACCGCATTCTTCCGACCAGCCGCCGACTCCGCGTGGGTCAATATTGGAAGCCAAGCCCGAGTAGTACCGCGTCGACATACTGGAAGCTGCTCGGCTTGGTTCCTTTGCGATAGATCGCTGTGAACGCGACATTCGTGCGTAAGTCGTACTGGTAGCTGAGTTCACGGTAGGAACGATGGCGCCCCTCGTCGTCGCGAAGGCCCTGCCAGTCGAAACCCAGGGACCAAGCCGAATTCTCTGGAAACAGGCGAAACGAAAGCGCAGGAACGATGCGCACGTAAGATCCCTGCTGTGCCAAGACGGCCAGCGTCTCGCTACCGCTTGCGTCGTTGACCTCGCCTGCAATGAGTTGCAACGACGGCCGCCAGTACCAGATCCACGGTCCGATGGCGCAGCGCTCGCAGAAGACGTTGTTGAGCGACGCTCGCCCGAGTTTCGTTGAGGCAACGGTATAAGTCGCCGTCAGGTTGACAGCATCGCGACCGAAATCCGCGTCCGTCTGATAAATCGGCGACAGCGTCAGGTAGTGGTCGGTCCACGACGCGAGATCGTGATTTCCTTTAGCGAGCAGCGACAACGACGGCCCAATGGTGATATCGCTCTTGTTCTTGCCGCGCGTCTTCGCGGCGGTATCCACATCGAAGGCGATCCCGACCGAGGGCGTGATAACAAGCGCGCTGCTGCCGCCGATCGCGCGTTCCGCTTCGTACCAGGGCAGAAAATTCGCCGACAGCGTGCCAAGTACCTGAACACCGCTTTCACGACTAACCCGGTCCTCGCGATACGCGACCACCACCGGGCGCGGCTTCACGTCAGTGCCGCCGCGAGGATCGACCGAGTCGCCGAGGCGTCTCGATGCCGAGAATGCGACGCGTGGTGACACGACCCTGGACGTCGGTCGCCAGGTGCGGTTTCGGTAGAGCACAGCTCCGAGAAAGCCCGCAACATCGAGCGGTTCTTCGGCAAGGTCATCGCCCCGAAGCGCCACGACATCCAGCCAGGCGATTTCCGCTTGCTGATCAAGCTGTTTGCCGGCACCAACCGCCTTCTGTACCGGCCAATCGAACTTGCGCAGGAAGAGATTGCCTTCAACGTCGTCGACAAACCCGTCACCATTGGCGTCAACCGACGCGGCACGAAGCTGCGTGCAGTTCGCGCTGAAGCTCTTAGCCGCCGCACACGACTCGAGCGAATCCTGGGCCTGGACGGGTCCGCCGGTGATCGCCAACAGCGCCGACCACACCGCATAAACAGTCATGACAGTTTCCCCAAGGCCAGCACGTATACGTCTGCCACCGTCGAGCCGGCATTGATGGAGCCGCCCCACTGCAACACGGTCAACGCGGCGTAGCTCGGCATATCGTTCATTTCATTGTTCACGTCGATACGCAGACCCGGCGAATTCGGCGGTTCGACGCGGTGTTGACTCAACGCGTCCGCGAGAGACACCTGCTGGAAAGCACCGGAGCTCCATTTCGCGACGGCTCGTTTGACGCGCGCCACGGTCTTGAGCTTTTCCGACGTAGAAGGCATAGCCGAATCTCCGCAG
>CAMLLF010000629.1 GCA_946480705.1 uncultured Lysobacteraceae bacterium
CGAATACCGGTTCATGGGCGCCGGCGGCGAGTACCGCTGGTTCCTGGGCCAGGCGATGCCGCTGCGCAACGAGGCGGGCGAGATCGTGGCGCTCGCGGGCATGAGCGACGCGACGGTCGCCGGATTCGTCGAACTGCGCCACAGCTTCACGCTGGTCGCCGATAGTGGCCAGCGAATTGGACAAAGCGGAGCCGGCGATCGCCGTTCCACTCATGAAAGGAAAAACAGAAAAGACACCGCGCAAGATCAGATTTTCACTCCGAGGACATTCGATCGTCCGCCGGTGCCAAACGCGCCTTCGACCCGGAACCGCATCGCGGCACCGTCTTCGGAATGTTTTCCGAGCCTTCGAACCGATTACAAAGGCGTGAGCGCACGTAGTTTTCATACCATTCCGTAACAAAACGCCGGAAAGGCAGCATTTCTGACGGCGTTTTTCGTATAGCGAACAAATCTCGAGATCGCTTAGTTCGATTTCCCGCTTTTCGGCAACTCGGAAGACGCGGCACGCTTCAGCACCGCGACGGGTTCCGCCCAGGCGCTCGCCGGCCGGCGCTTCGTCGTGGTCAACACCAGATCCGTCGGGTGGAAAACATTGAGGTTGTGCGTGATCGGCGTGGTCAGGATGTACTGTGCCTCGGTCGCGCGCAGGAAGCTGCCGACTTTCTCGATATTGAATACGTCCAGATGTGCAAACGGCTCGTCGATGAAGACGAAGCCGCCGGGATGCGCTTCATCGCGCAGCAGCGCGACGAGCAGCAGCAGCGACTTCATGACCTGCTGGCCGCCGGACGCTTCGCCGTCGTCGAGGCCGATCCAGCCCTTGCGGTCGAAATCGAAGCGCACGCCGAGTCCGGCCTGCGCCAGCGCGACGTCGTCGTTCGCGAGTTCCGGCTGGTCGACCTCGACATTGATGCCCGACAGCTCGCCGAGCGCGCGCAGGTTCTTCGCATATTGGCGCACCGTGGCGCGCAGCACATTGATGTAGGCGCCGCGCGCCTCGTCGGTGATGCGGCGCGCACGGTGCAGGTGCGCGTCGCGCCGGCTCAGCGTGGTCTCCAGCGCTTCGTGGTCGGCGGCGATCTTGTCGCGCAGCGCGACGCAGGAGGCGTCCGTGACGAAGCCGCCGCGCTCGATGCGGTGCGCGATGCGTTCGAGTTCGCGCTGCACCTCGTGCTCGGTCTCGAATTCCTGCTGCGCTGCCGCGAGCGCCGCGCTGCTGCGCCAGGCCGGCGGCATCAGGCTGCGCTGGTGCCGGTAGTCGATCACGCGGCGCACGTATTCCCGGCGGTCGCGGTCGAGCTTGAACGCGCGCTCGTCGCGCTCGCGCGCGTTGAGTTCGCGCTGGCTGCGACGCCGGTCGGCCGCGAGTTCTTCGCGCTTGCGCGCCTCGCGCGCCGCGTCGACCGCGTTGCGCGCCTCGGCGAGCGCCTGCGCGCTGTCCTGTGCGGCCTGCTGCAGCGCGGGCAGCGCTTCGGCGGCCGACGCGAATTCCACGGCGCGCGCGGCGAGTTCCTGCGCGGCGTCGAGTTTCAGCAGACGTGCCTGGTTCGCGTCGAGCCTCTGATCGAGTTCGGTGCGCTCCTGCCGGCGCGCCTCGTTCTCGGCGTCGAGGCGGCTGCGTTCGAGCTGCAGATCGCGCAGCCGGGACGCGCGCGCGCTGGCGCCGAAATTGCGTTCCTCGGTGCCGATGTGGCGACCGCCCCGATGCTCGCGCAGATAGCCCTTCGGCGTGATCCAGTCCTGGCCGGCCGGCAGCTGCATGCCCTTGCCCACGTCGGCGACGCGGCGCAGGCGATCGAGCTGGCGCGGCAGCCAGGCCGGCGGATCGCCGGCGAAGCGCAGCACTTCGAGCAGCGACCCCGGCGTCGCAGGCGGCGGTTCGGCGCGATCGGCGACGACGAAGTGGCGGTACTGCTGCTGTTCGCCGAGTGCGAACGCGGCCTTCGCGTCCGAGGGCGAAGCCAGCAGCACGAGGTGACGATAGGGCTGCAGCACGGCCTCGACCGCGGCCTCCCAGGCCGGATCGGTGACCTCGACGCAATCCGCCAGCATGCGGTGTGCAATGCCACTGCGATCCAGCGCCGCGCGGAAATCGCGCTCAAAGCCCGGCTGGAAGCGCTGGCCGCTCGCGAGTGCGGCGATCTGGGCATCGAGTTCGGCGGCCCGCTCGACGGCCTGTTCGCCGGCGAGCTTCAGCTGCGCCTGCCGGCGGCGGTCCGCCTCGACCGCGCGCAGCAACTGCGCGACATCGCCGGCACCCTGGCTCGCCGCGAGATGGTCGAGCTGCGCGCGGCGGCGGTCGATCTGTTCCGCATCGCGCGCGGCGTCGCGCGCCGCGAGGAATGCGGTCTCGGCCGCGATCGCCTGCGACTGCGCAGCCTCGAGGACTTCGGTCCCGCGCGCGAGGCTCGCGGCCGCAGCCTGCTGCTCGTCGGCCAGCGCCGCGTCGCGGCGTTCGAGCTCGCGCAGCGCGCGGCGCGCGCCGGTCAGCTGCGGACGGCTGCCGTCGAGGCTCGCGCGACGTTCGGCCAGTGCGACCTTCGGTGCAACCTCGGCCTGCAGGCGCTGGCGGTCGCGCAGCAGCTCGCCGCATTCCTCGAACGAACGCACGTCGGCCTTGGCCGCTTCGAGCCGCGTGTGCAGCGCCGCGAGGTCCTGCCCGAGCGCTTTCAATTCCTGCTCGGTCGCGAACTGTTCGGCGCGCGCGCGCTGGTAGTCCTCGAGCACGGGCTTTTCGCCGAACACGTCCCAGACCAGCTGCAGCAGTTCGCGCGGCGGGTACTGGCAGAGCTTGTCGGTCGCGCCCTGTTCGAGCGTCAGCACGCGACGGATCGCGCGCGTGAGGCCGGCGCCTTCCAGACGCACGCGGTAGTCGCGCAGGCCCAGCCACTCGCCGCCCTGCGCCTCGATCGTCTCGACGCTCACGTCGCCGCCGAGGATCTGGTAGTCGCGCGACCAGTCGCCGCCTTTCTTGCGGATGCGGCAGGCCAGCGTGACCTCGGCGTCCATCAGCGGAAAGAACGGCCGCCGGCCGTTGCGGTCGGGCCGGTTGCTGACGACGCCGCGCAGCCAGGCGAACGGCTTGCCGTTGTGGCGCAGGTAGGTCTTGTAGTCGCGCGCGGTCTCGCGATCC
>CAMLLF010000630.1 GCA_946480705.1 uncultured Lysobacteraceae bacterium
GCTGACCGCGCGCGGCAACGGCCGGCACCTCGTACGCATGACGCATTCGCTGACCGCCGCGTATGACGACTGGGATGCGTCGCTTGAGGGCTTCGAGGCCGGCTGGCCGGCGTTCTTCGAAGTGCTGCGGCTCTACCTCGCACACTCCGCCGGCGAGCCCGCGGCCTTCGCCTCGGTCATGCATCAGACGCCGGGCGAACAGGCGCCGCTCTGGCGCGCGCTGCTCGACGGACTGCAGATCGCGCATGCCGACGTCGGCGAACATGCCGAGCTGCCGTTCGCCGCCCCCGAAGGACTCGTCGAGTTCGTGCGCCAGGACATGCGCCAGCGCTATCTGCTCGTACGCACGCCCGTGCCGGATCCGCAGATCGTACTGCTCGGCACGTTCTCCCAGGCCGGAACGACGAACGCGAGCGTCGCGCACTACTGCTACGGCCGCGACGCGCAAGCCGCGGCCGCCTCGGCGCAGCGCCACTGGCAGGAATGGTTCGCGCGGCGTTTTCCAACAAGCGACGGCAGGGCGCAATAACCGAAGGGCATTGCGCCGTCGCCCCGCCTCATCCCACCGGAATCACGAGCTGGAACCCGCCGTAGAAAATGCGGTCGCCCGACGGCGGCGCTTCGCAGGCGTTCGCTTCGAGCCGGAACGTGTACTGCGTGCATCCGGCCCCCGCATCCACTTCGTTGACGACGATGCTGAACGCCTGGTTCGCCGCGAGCCGGCGCGAGAATGCGATGCTGCCGATCGTGCTGTAGCCACTGTCGGCGAGATGCCCGGTGTTCGGCGTCGCCGGGTTGTAGTTCGAATACATCGCGATCTGGGTCTGGTTGCCGCCGCATTGCGTGAAGTCGGCGGTCACGGTCACGCAGACGGGCTGCGACGAAATCGCCGCGAAGTCGTAGCGGTCGCGACGCACGGCCGTCGTGTTTTCGAGCGCGGCGGTCTTGGCCGGCGCGGTGCACAGCGACGGTTTCCCGTCGCGCGTGATGCGGCCGGCCTGCTGCACGTCGCCGGCATTGAGCGAGCCGGTGCGCGTCGCGGTGAAATAGCAGGTATCGGCGACCGGCGCGGTCGTGATGTCGAGGCACCAGCCGTCGGAGATCGTGCCGCTGGGCTGCGGCTCCGCGCCGGTGTACTGCGCGGCCCAGAGGCGCCAGGTGCCGTTCGGATTCGTGCCCTTGAGCGAAGCCAGCATCTGCTGCACGGTCGTCGCCGGGGCCGGCGCGGGCAGCGGCAACGCGGCGAACACGCGCGGCAGATAGCGGTTGGTTCTGGCCGGCACGGTGTGCGCGTAGCTCACGATGCCGGTCTCGGGGAGCGCGTAGACCTCGGCATCGTCGGCAAAGGTCCAGTCGGCATTGAGCACCGACGGCAGCGGCGCATCGTCGACGTCGAAGCCGCTGCCGGTCAGGCCGACGAGCTGACCGCCCGGATGCTGCACGCGCGCGCTGAGGCGCGACGTGTTGCCGTGCGTCACGTCGAGCAGTTGGACCTTGACGTCGGTGACCACGCCCGAGAGGCCGGCAACCACGATGTCGCTCGGATACTGCGATGCCGCGCCCGCGCCGGGGAACTGCAGCGGCGCAGCGTTGCAGAAGCGCGTCGTCGTCGCCAGCGCCTTGCTGACGCCGCAGGTCGGCGCCTCGGCGGCGGCCGGCGTCATCGCGGGTTCGGTCAGATCCATGAGCCGCGTCATCGCCGCGGAGATCGCCGGCGGCGAGGCCGGATCGTCGGCCTGATGCGGCGCGTCGTAGGACGGGCCGGCCAGAGCGGCGGCGGTGCTGAGCAACAACGAGGCGAAGACGGCGGTTCGGCGCATGATGATTTCCCCTGGATGTACCCCGGACGTACGGAAGATCGGCCGCGCAGGGATCACGACACACGACCGTAGGGGCGCAATAAGCGAAGCGCATTGCGCCATCAACCGCAAAGCGCAACCGCAAAGCGCATCGCGCCATCTCCACGCGACGAGGCCCGCCCACCGCGGCGCGACGCCCTTCGGTTATTGCGCCCCACGTCAACCACCAGCACCCTACGCCCATGCCCACGCCCGAACCCTCCCTGCCGCTGGTCGCCGCCGAGCAGTTGTTCGGACTCGTCGCCGCGCTCGGCGGCGGGCTGCTCGTCGGCATCGGGCGCGAGCGCGAGAAGGCGCAGGCGGGACGCGAAGCGGCCGGCGTGCGCAGTTTCGCGGTCGTCGCGCTCGGCGGCGCGATCGCCATGCTGCTCGGGCCGGTCGCGCTCGCCGTCGCCGGTGCGGCCGTTGCCGCGATGACGGTGGCTTCTTACTGGCACAGCGCCGAGCACGATCCCGGCGTCGTCACCGAACTCGCGCTGCTCGTGACGTTCCTGCTCGGTGCGCTCGCACAGTCGCACGCGCAGCTGGCTGCAGCGCTGTTCGTTGCGCTCGCCGTCGTGCTCGAAAGCAAGACCAGTCTTCACCGCTTCACGCGGCAGGTGCTCAGCGAGCAGGAGCTGAGCGATGCGCTGCTGCTGGCCGCTGCAGCGCTGATCGTGCTGCCGCTGCTGCCCGATCGCGCGATCGATCCGTGGCAGGTGCTCAACCCGCGCAAGCTCTGGCTGTTCGTCGTCCTCGTCATGAGCATCAACGCGGCCGGCTATGTCGCGCTGCGCGTGTTCGGCGCCGGGCGCGGGCTCGCGCTCGCGGGACTGCTCGGCGGGTTCGTCTCGAGCGCCACGACCATCGCCGGCATGGGCCAGCGCGCGTCGGCCGACGCGCACGCCCTGCCCGGCTGCATCGCCGCGGCGTTGCTGTCGTGCATCGCAACCGTGGTGCAGCTCGCACTGATCCTGTTCGCGCTCGCGCCGGCGCTGCTCGCCGATCTCGCCGTGCCGCTGATCGCCGCCGGTCTGGCCGCCGCGGCGGTCGCAGGCTGGTTCGTCTGGCGCAGCCGCGCAGCCGACGAGGACGCACCGCCGGCGGCGCTGGGCCGGCCGTTCGCGCTGCGCCAGGCGCTGCTGTTCGTCGCGATCGTCGCCGCGGCGCTGCTGCTGTCGACCGCGCTGCGCCGCTGGTTCGGCGGTGGCGGCGTGCTCGCGGCGGCCGCCGCAGCGGGCTTCGCCGACGTGCACGCGGCGGCGGGGCACCAGGAGCTCTCCGACGTCCTGTTCG
>CAMLLF010000631.1 GCA_946480705.1 uncultured Lysobacteraceae bacterium
AGGGTTTGCCGTCGCGCACGAACGGGAACTTCACGACGCGCACCGGTACGAGCCTGCCGCGGATGTCGACCTGCACGTCGCCGGGTTCGCCCGCCGGAACGCGCGCGAACGCGATGGCCTTGCCGAGCGTCGGCGAGAACGTGCCGGACAGGATCTCGCCGTCGCCGTTCGCGGTCACGACGCGCTGGCCGTGACGCAGTACGCCCTTCTCGTCCATCACGAGGCCGACCATCGCGCGCGGCACGCCGGCAGCCTTCTGCCGTTCGAGCGCGGCGCGGCCGGTGAAGTCGCGGCCCTCGTCGAGCGCGACGGTCCACGCGAGCGCCGCTTCGTACGGCGAGACGGTTTCGTCCATGTCCTGTCCGTAGAGATTCATGCCGGCTTCCAGGCGCAGCGTGTCGCGCGCGCCGAGTCCGGCCGGCGCGACGCCGGCAGCCTGCAGACGATTCCAGAGTTCGACCGCCTGCGCTTCGGGGACGATGATTTCGTAGCCGTCCTCGCCCGTGTAGCCGGTGCGCGCGATGAACAGACCGTCGCCCTCGCAGGCGACGAACTTGCCGATCTTCGCCGCCTTCGCCGCGGTCTCCGGCGACAGCAGGCTCTGCACCTTCGCGCGCGCATTCGGCCCCTGCACGGCGATCATCGCGAGTTCGGGCCGCTCGGTGACGCTGACGTCGAAGGCCTTGGCCTGCTGTTCGATCCAGGCCAGGTCCTTGTCACGCGTCGCCGCGTTGACGACGACGCGGAACCAGCCCTCGCTCTGGAAATAGACGATGAGATCGTCGATGACGCCGCCGTCGGCATTGAGCATGCACGTGTAGAGCGCCTTGCCCGGCGACTTGAGCTTGTCGACGCTGTTGGCGACGAGCGCGCGCAGGAAGTCGCGTACGCGCGCGCCGCGCAGATCGACGACCGTCATGTGCGAGACGTCGAACATGCCGGCGTCGCGACGCACGGCGTGATGTTCCTCGATCTGCGAACCGTAGCTGATCGGCATGTCCCAGCCGCCGAAATCGACCATCTTCGCGCCGAGCGCGCGGTGGGTGGCATTGAGTACGGTCTGCTTGCTCATGGGAAAGTCCGTGCGGGGGAGTCGCGCATTATCACGACCGCCCTGCGGCAATCCAAGCGCATTAGCCATGCGCGGACGGGCGGATTCCACACGCAACGCCGGCGCTCGGCCGCGGCCGGCGCTGCATCAGTCCGCCGTACCGACCGGCCTGACGCGGAGCATCGCACCGTCGACGCCGACCACGACGACGCGGCTGCCCGCCGGCATGTCGGCGCCTTCGACGAGCCACAGCGAATCGCCGACGCGCGCCTTGCCGCGACCGTTCTCGATCGCCGTGTCGAGCACATAGCGCTGGCCGATCAGCTGCTCGGCACGCCGGTTCAAGGTCGGCGAGCCTTCGGCACGCAGCGCGTGACGCGCGAAGCGCCAGTACGCAAAGCACGCGGCGAATGCGAGCACGACGAAGACGACGACCTGCGTCAGCAGGTTCATGCCCGGCACGAACACCAGCAGCGTACCGACGCCGGCCGCGGCGAGACCGATCCAGAGCAGGAAGAAGCCCGGCAGCACGATCTCGGCCGTGATGAGCACGAGCGCCGCGATCCACCAGAGATAGACGAGTTCCATGCGCGCGCCCGCTCAGACCTGAGGCTTGCCGGCGGGCGGACGCTTCGCGTCGGCTGCGGCGGCGTTCGCCACGCCGGCGCTGCGCGCGAGCTCGGCGATGCCGGCGAGCGAACTCAATATTCCGGTCGCCTCGACCGGCATCATGAGGATCTTCTGGTTCGGCGACATCGCGACCGCCTTGAACGCCTCGACATACTTCGTCGCGATGAAATAGTTCAGCGCGTTGACGTCTCCGTTCGCGATCGCGTCGGAGACCATCGTCGTCGCCTTGGCTTCGGCTTCGGCCAGGCGCTCGCGCGCTTCGGCTTCGCGGTAGGCGGCTTCGCGGCGTCCTTCTGCCTCGAGGATCGCGGCCTGCTTCTCGCCCTCGGCGCGGAGCACTTCGGACTGCCGTGCACCCTCGGCTTCGAGCACGGCGGCGCGCTTGTCGCGCTCGGCCTTCATCTGCCGCGCCATCGCGCGGCGGCTGGATGTCCTTGAGTTCGATGCGATTGACCTTGATGCCCCAGGGATGCGTCGCGTCGTCGACGACGCGCAGCAGCTTCGCGTTGATCTCGTCGCGCTTGGACAGCGATTCGTCGAGGTCCATCGAGCCGATCGCCGTGCGGATGTTGGTCATGACCAGCGCGATCGTCGCCTGCTCCAGGTTCGACACTTCATAGGCCGCCTTGGCCGCGTCGAGCACCTGGAAGAACACCACGCCGTCGACGCGCACGACCGCGTTGTCCTTCGTGATGACGTCCTGCGACGGAATCTCGAGCACCTGTTCCATCATGTTTATTTTGCGGCCGACGGCCTGGACGACAGGAATCAAGATGTGGAAACCCGGCGACAGCGTCCGCGTGTACTTGCCGAACTGCTCGACGGTCCACTCGTAGCCCTGGGGCACGGTGCGCATGGTCTTGAACAGGAAGATGACTGCGACGATCGCCAGGACTATCGCCACCGACGTGCTGCTCATGACGTGATTTCCCCTGTTTTTGCGTTATGGCTCCGCAAGTATAGGTCGCCCGCGCGTCCGGCGCGTTGCCGCACCACGGCGATAACTCGGTGTTAACATCGGCCGCGTACGCCGTCGCCAGGAGCACGTGCGGGGCGACTGCTGCGCTCACTATCCACGTTGGGGAGACGACATCCATGAAGCGTGTACTTTGTCTTGCCGTCAGTGCGGCCCTGCTCGGCGGAGCCGGCAGCGCGTTCGCGATCACCGATTCGGAAACGAACGCCAGCATACCGTTCAGCTTTTCGAGCCCGGGCGCCCGCAGTCTCGGCATGGCCGGCGCGTTTCTCGGTCTGGCCGACGACGCGACCGCCGCCTACACGAATCCGGCCGGACTGACCCAGCTCGTGCAGACCGAAATCTCCCTCGAAGCGCGCCATACCGAATACAGCACGCCCTACATCGACGGCGGCACCGCCGCGATCAGTCCGTTCAGCGCGAGCGGTCTCAATATCAGCGAGGCGGACAGCTCGAACCGCAATCTTTCCTATCTG
>CAMLLF010000632.1 GCA_946480705.1 uncultured Lysobacteraceae bacterium
ATCGGCAGCCGGTTGAACAGCGTCAGGTTGAGCGTAAAGCGCGGGTGCTTGCTCCAGGCGGTCAGCACTTCGGCGAACGCGGCCAGCACGACCGGCGTCGCGCCGAGACCGGCGAGATCGCGCGGAATGCCGCAGCGCAGCCGGCCCGGCTCCCAGTCCGGCAGCGCGAACGCGACGCGGCGTTTGCGCGAGCGCGGGTCTTCGGCGTCGTAGCCGGCCAGCACCTGCAGCAGCACCGTGAGATCGTCGACGCTGCGCGCGATCAGACCGATCGCGTCGAGGCGCCGCGCCGCCGGCACGAGGCCGCGCGCCGAGATTTCGCCGTGCGTCGGCTTCAGCGCGAACACGCCGCAATGGCTGGCCGGAATGCGGACGGAACCCAGGCTGTCCGAACCGACCGCCGCCACGCAGAGGCCCGCGGCGACCGCAGCCGCCGCGCCGCCCGACGAACCGCCGGCGCCGTAGTCGGGCTGCCACGGATTGCGCGTCGCGCCGTAGTGCGGATTGTTGGTCGACGCACCCAGCACGCCCTCGTCGAGATTGGTCTTGCCGAGAATCACCGCGCCGGCGCCGATCAGCCGGGCGACGACGGCCGCATCGGCGGCAGCGATTCGCTCGCGCCGCGCCGGCAGGCCCGCGGTCGTCGCCCAGCCGGCGATGTCGATGTTGTCCTTGATCGCGACCGGAATCCCGTCGAGCCGGCCGAGCACGCCGCCGCCCGCGCGGCGCTGCGCACTGGCCTGGGCCTGCGCGCGCGTGACGTCGGGCCGCAGGCCGATGTACGCGTTGAGCTGCGGATTCACCGCGTCGATCGCGGCGAGGTAATGCTCGGTCAACGTGATCGCATCGATGCGTCCGGCGGCGAGCCAATGCAGGGTCTGGCAGGTACTCGCCGCACGGACGCGCATGGCGTCCAGTCCGGCCGACGGCGACATATTCATCCACACCTCCCTGTCCGATGGAGCGGCTAGCGTCAGCGCAGACGAGCTTTTGCGCAAGTCGCTGCGCAGTATTTTTCCCGCCGTAACGTTAGGATTCCGCGCACGCCCGCCACGCCACCGAAGCCGCATCCACCGATGACCGACAGCCAGCGCTCCGATCCGCCTGCGACGCCGCCGCGTCGCGGCCTGCGTTCGTCGCGCAAGCCGCGCTACCTGCAGGTCGCCGACGAACTGCGCGACGAACTCAAGCGCGGCGACCATCCGGTCGGCGGCATGCTGCCGACCGAAGCGCAGCTCTGCGAACGCTTCGGCATCAGCCGCTTCACCGCACGCGAAGCACTGCGCACGCTCGAGGAAATGGGACTGATCGCACGCCGGCGCGGCTCGGGTACCAAGGTCCGCAGCGCCGAGCCGCAGGTGCGCTACAACCAGTACGTCCGCTCGATCGACGACCTGCTGCAGTACACCCAGGCGACGCGCTTCCAGCTGCGCCACAGCGACCGGCCGACGCGACACTGGCCGGCTGGCTCGACGTGCGTGCCGGCACCGAATGCGTGCTGCTGCACGGCATCCGCTACCAGCGCCGCATGCTCAAGCCGTTCTGCATTACCGACGTCTACCGCCGTGCGAGCATGCAGGGACTGCCTCCAGGCTTCTCGCGCGTCGAGGACGCGATGCGCGCGCTGATCGAGGGCGAACTGTTCGCGCGCGTCGGCCTCGTCGAGCAGAGCCTGTCGGCGGTCGCGCTCGACGCCGAACAGGCCGACCAGCTCGAAGTCGAGCCCGGTACGCCGGCGCTGCGCACGCTGCGGCGCTACTTCGATCCGAAGAACCGCATCCTGCTGGTCGCCGTGACCTTGCATCCCGGCGACGTGTTTTCCTACATGACGCGCTATGAACGCTCGGACGTGATGCGCGGCGTCTGAACCGCCGCGCATCCCCGCGACCTGCCTCAGATGCAGGTCACCGTGCCCTGCAGTTTCCGCTTGCTCGCCGATGCCTGGATGGACGCGCAGACCAGCTGCGATTCCTGCTCGGTCATGCCCCAGCCCAGCACGATGCTGCGGCGCGGGTTGTCCGGCGTGTCGTCGAGCGTCAGATGCGCGTAGTGGACGCTGACCGGCTTCTTGTCGAGCATCTTCTGGAAGCGCGGCTCGATCTCGCGCGAGCATTCCAGGCTCTTGAGCGTGCAGCTGAGCCCTTTGCTCGCCGGACACAGTCGTGCGACGCGCGCATTGCCGTCCTTCGCCTCGCAGTCGGCGGCGTTGGGCCGCTCCTCGATCGCGACGAGTTCGATCTCGCGCTGGCCGCCCTGCATCAGCATGCGTACTTCGATGTAACCGTCGTAGGCGTCCGGGCCGGCGGAAGGTGCCGTCGGCTTGCCGCCGGGACCGCCGATGACCCGGTAGGCCGCGAACGCGACCACCAGCACGACGAGAATGATTCTCCACATGACACGATTTCCCCTGATTGATGAAACGGATCCGGCACGCAGCCGCCCGCGCCGGGCACGCGAAGCCCGGAACGTGGTGCGAAGCCTGGAAGGTTGGCGAATCGCCCCCCGGGGCCAATTCGCCGGCGTAGCGTAGCCGATTCCCCGCGTGCGGACCTCCGCGTCCGGCCCGCCGCGCCGGACGAACGGCGATGGCGCGGCCGGCGGGCGGCGCCGATTGCCGGCTCAACCCGTAGCGCCGACAATCGGCCTCTTTTCTCGCCTCTAGCCGGAGTCCGCCATGAGCGAACGCGATGTCATGGAATACGACGTGGTGACCGTGGGCGCAGGCCCGGCCGGCCTCGCCTTCGCCATCCGCCTCAAGCAGCTCAAACCCGACATCCGCGTCTGCGTCATCGAGAAATCATCGACCGTCGGCGCCCATATCCTGTCCGGCGCGGTCATCGAACCCGAACCGTTGAACGAGCTGTTGCCGGAATGGGGCAAGAACCCGCCGCCGATCTGCGTACCGGTCACGAAGGACGAGTTCTACTGGCTGCGCGACAAGGAACGCGCGCTGAAACTGCCGGTCGTGCCGCCGCAGATGCACAACCACGGCAATTTCATCGTCTCGCTCGGCGCGCTCTGCGCCTGGCTCGCGCCGCAGGCCGAGGCGCTCGGCGTCGAGATCTATCCCGGCTTCGCCGCGGCCGAACCGCTGTACAACGAAGCGGGCGCCGTCTGCGGCGTGCGCATCGGC
>CAMLLF010000633.1 GCA_946480705.1 uncultured Lysobacteraceae bacterium
GTCGCGAGCGCGGCGCAGGCGATCGCCTCCGCAGGCCGCAAGGGCGTCGTCGGCTACTGCTGGGGCGGCACCGTGTCGTTCCTCTGCGCGACGCGGCTCGCAGTGCCCGCGGTCGTCTACTACGGCGGCCGCACCGTACCGTTTCTCGACGAACGCGCGCAGGCGCCGCTGCTGTTCCACTTCGGCGAGCGCGATCCGATCATTCCGCCCGAACACGTCGCGCTGCACCGCGAGAAGCAGCCGCAGGCGCAGATCCACGTCTATCCGGCCGGCCACGGCTTCAACTGCGACGCGCGCGCCGACTACGAGCCGGCTTCGGCCGCACTCGCGCGCGAGCGCAGCCTTGCGTTCTTCGCGCGGACGCTCGGCGGTGGCGCATGAACGCCGACACGCCGTTCGCGCTCGATACGCGCCTTGCCGGCGACTGCCACGTCGTCGGCGAGCTCGAACTCTCGCGCGTGCTGCTGATGAACGACCTGCGCTTTCCGTGGCTGATCCTCGTGCCGCGCATCCCGGGCCTGCGCGAGCTCGTCGAACTCGAGCGCGACCGGCAGCACGCGCTGCTCGACGAAATCAACCGCGCCGCGCACGTGCTGCATGCGATGACACGGCCCGACAAGATGAACATCGCCACATTGGGCAATGTGGTCGGCCAGTTCCACGTGCACGTGATCGCGCGGCACGTCGCGGATGCCGCGTGGCCCCGGCCGGTCTGGGGCATCGGCGAACGCATGCCCTACACGCCCGAGGAAAGCCGGCGCGTACTCGACCTGCTGCGCACCGGACTTGCGCTGCCGCGCAGCGCATGAACACGCCGCGCGCCATCGAGGAACTGGGCGACCGCGCTCTGCTGCTGCAGTACGGCGATTCGATCGACGCCGATGTGAACGCGCGCGTGCACGCGGCTTCGCGCGCGATCGCCGGGCTCCGGCTGCCCGGCATCGTCGAGCTCGTGCCGGGCTATGCGAGCCTCGCGGTCGTGTTCGATCCCGCGTACTGGCAGGGCGAGGAGGCAACGCCGGCGCAGCGCTGCGCGCTCGCGCTGCAGCCGGCCTTCGCCACGTCCGCTGCGGCCACCGGCGATGCCGACGCCGGCGTCGAGATTCCGGTCTGCTACGGCGGCGAATTCGGCCCGGATCTCGACGAAGCCGCCGCGCGCAGCGGCCTGTCGCCGCGCGCGTTCGCCGACCTGCATGCGGCCGGCGACTATCGCGTCGCGATGCTCGGCTTCGCGCCGGGGTTTCCCTATCTGCTGGGGCTCGATGCGCGCCTTCAGCAACCGCGCCGCACCAGTCCGCGCACCCGCGTACCGGCCGGTTCGGTCGCGATCGGCGGCGCGCAGACCGGCATCTACCCGCGCGAGCTTCCGGGCGGCTGGATGCTGATCGGTCGCACGCCGTTATCGCTGTTCGATCTGCGGGCGGCGCCGCCGAACCGGCTGGCCGCCGGCATGCGCGTGCGCTTCGTCGCGATCGATGCCGGCGCGCCCGGCGATCACGGTCGCTGATCCGATGATCACGGTGCTGCGCCCCGGCCTGCTGAGCAGCCTGCAGGACCTCGGCCGCCGCGGCCACGCGGCGATCGGGCTCGGTGCGTCCGGCGCCATGGATCCGACCCTGCTGCGCATCGCGAATTGGCTCGTCGGCAACGACGACGACGCGGCCGCGATCGAGTGCACGCTGCTCGGGCCGCGCCTGCGCTTCGACGTCGCCAGCGTCATCGCCTGGTGCGGCGCCGACAGCGAAGCGCTGCTCGACGGCAGGCACTTTCCGACGTGGCGCCCCGTGCCGGTCGAACCCGGCAGCGTGCTGGATCTCGCCGCACTGCGGCGCGGCGCGCGCGGTTATCTCGCCGTAGCCGGCGGCATCGCAGTCGCGCCGGTGCTCGGCAGCCGCAGCGTCGATCTGAATGCGGGCATCGGTCCCTGCGAGGGACGTGCACTGCGCGCCGGCGACCGGCTCGCGCTGAACGCCGCGGCCGAGCCTGCGATGCGCGCTCCTTCCTGGTCGGTCGCGCCGTCGCATTGGCTCGACACGAGCGCCGTGCGTGTGCTGCGCGTGCTGCGCGGCAGCCACCACGCCGCGCTCGATCCGCGCTCGCGCGATGCGCTGACCGGCGAGCGCTTCCGCGTCGCGGCCGACTCGAACCGCGTCGGCGTGCGCCTGACCGGTCCGACACTCGCCTTGCAGGAACCGCTCGAACTCGTGTCGGCGGCGGCAACACGCGGTACCGTGCAGTTGCCGCCGTCCGGCCAGCCCATCATGCTCGCCGCCGAGCACCCGACCACGGGCGGCTATCCGCGCATCGCGCATCTGATCGACGCCGACCACGGCGCGCTCGCGCAGTGCCGGCCCGGCGATCATGTGCTGCTGCGTCTCGTCGATGCCGACGAGGCGGAATCCGTGCGCCGCCGCCGCGCCGCCGCGCTCGCGCGGCTGCGCGACACGGTGCGACAACGACGACGGGAAAGCGGATGCGACGAATCGACCTGAACTGCGACCTCGGCGAGTCCTACGGCGCCTGGACCATGGGCCAGGACGAACAGGTGCTCGCCGACGTCAGCTCGGCCAACATCGCCTGCGGCTTCCACGCCGGCGACCCGGATACGATGCGGCGCACCGTGCATCTGGCCGCCGCGCGCGGCGTCGCGATCGGCGCGCATCCGTCGCTGCCCGACCTGCAGGGCTTCGGGCGCCGCGAAATGGCCGTCAGTCCCGACGAGGCCCATGCGCTCGTGCTTTACCAGATTGGCGCATTGTCCGCATTTGCCACACGTTCCGGAACGCGCCTGCGCCACGTCAAGCCGCACGGCGCGCTGTACAACATGGCCGCGCGCGATCCGGCGCTGGCCGCGGCGATCGCGTCCGCCGTCGCCGCATTCGATCCGAAGCTGATCCTCGTCGGTCTCGCCGGCAGCGCGCTGCTCGACGCCGGCCGCGCGGCCGGCCTTGCCGTCGCGGCCGAAGCATTCTGCGACCGGCGCTACCGCGCCGACGGCAGCCTGACGCCGCGCCGCGAGGCCGGCGCGGTGATCCACGACCTCGACGCCGCCGTCGCGCAGGGGCTGTCGATCGCGCTGCGCGGCGAAGCGTTCACGGCCGACGGCAGCCGCGTCGCGATCGCTGCCGAC
>CAMLLF010000634.1 GCA_946480705.1 uncultured Lysobacteraceae bacterium
GCCGACAGATCCTCGCCTCCAACACCAGCTCCATCTCCATCACCGAGATCGCCGGCGCGCGTGGTTCGGACCAGGCGGACACGGCGAGCGGCTCGATCGAGTTCGCCGACGTCGATCTGGTCGACACCATCAAGGCCGGCATCGAGAACACGTTCACCGGCCCCGACGTCGTGCTGCATCCGAAATTCGCCGACAACGGCTGGGTCTATCTGAGCTACGCCGAGGCCGGCGACGGCGACACGCGCGGCGCCGCGGTCGCGCGCGCGAAGCTCGTGCTCGACGCGAACGGCGGCGGCGCGCTAGAGGGATTCGCGGCCACTACGGCCACCGCCTCGCGTTTGCGCCGGACGGGCATCTGTTCATCAGTTCGGGCGAGCGCCAGCATTTCGATCCGGCACAGGACATGGCGTCGAATCTCGGCAAGATCCTGCGCCTCAACGACGACGGCTCGGTACCGAAGGACAATCCGTTCGCGGCACAGGGCGGCGTCGCGGCGCAGGTCTGGAGCCTCGGCCATCGCAATCCGCTCGGCATCGCATTCGACCGCGCGGGCAAGCTCTGGGACGTCGAGATGGGCCCGAAGGGCGGTGATGAGCTCAACCTCGTCGTGCGCGGCGACAACTACGGCTATCCGATCGTCTCCAACGGTGATCACTACGACGGCAAGCCGATTCCCGATCACGACACGCGGCCGGAATTCCATGCGCCGGCCGTGAGCTGGACGCCGGTGATCTCCCCCAGCGGTTTCGTCATCTATTCGGGCAAGCGCTTTGCGGGCTGGGACGGCAACGGCCTGATCTCGGGTCTGTCGAGCAAGGCGCTCGTGCGCGTTGCGTTCGACGGCACGAAGGCGAAGGAAGTCGAGCGCTATGACATGGGCGAGCGCATTCGCGAAGTCGAGCAAGGCCCCGACGGCACGATCTGGCTGCTCGAGGACGGTTCGGGCGGCCGCCTGCTGCACCTGACGCCGAAAGCCACGGCCGGCGCGAAGTCCTGAAAAATCGGCGGCGCAGTGCGCCGCCGCTGATTCCGTCCGCCGCGGCCCGGCCGCGGCGGACGCATCACGTCAGTTCAAGTCGGGTCACGGTGCCGTGGCGGGCTTCGCGCCGATGTTCGCGTCGAGGAACGCGAGGATGCGCGCGTACATGTCCTCGACGTTTTTCTCGTCGTAGAAACCATGCCCCTCGTTGCGCTGGTAAAGCCATTCGTGCTTCACGCCGCGCTTCTCCAGCGCGTTGTGCACGCTCTCGCCGTGGACCGGCGGCACGCGCTTGTCCTGGCCGCCGACGATCAGCATGAGGCTGGCCTTGATCTTGTCGAGCTGCGTGATCGGCGAGCGCGCGGCGAGCGTTGCGGCGTCGTCGCCGACCGTGCGCTTGATGTAGTTCTCGCCGTATTTCGTGTCCTGCACGTCGCCGCGGCTCAGCATCAGGCGCAGGTCGTAGACGCCGACGCTGCCGATCGCGCAGCGATACAGGCCGGGCTCGCGGATCGTGCCCATGAGCGCGGCATAGCCGCCGTAGCTGCCGCCGTAGATGCAGATGCGCTTCGGATCGGCGATGCCCTGCTCGATCGCCCACTTCGTCGCGTCGGTCACGTCGTCCTGCATCGCGGCGCCCCACTGCCGGTAGCCGGCCGTCTCGAACGCGTAGCCGTAGCCGCCGGAACCGCGGAAGTTGACTTGCAGCACGGCATAGCCACGGCTCGCGAGCACCTGCACGTCGGTGTCGTAGCCCCAGTAGTCGCGCACGTCGAACGGACCGCCGTGCACGACCACGACGAGCGGCAGGTTCTTGCCCTGCTCCTGGCCGAGCGGCCGCGTCAGATAGCCGTTGAGATCGAGGCCGTCGCGCGACTTGAGCTTGATCGGCTCCATCGACGCCATCTGCTCGGGATTGATCTTGTCGGCGCGCTTGAGCAGCGGCGACAGCTTCTTGTTCTCGCGGTCGAACAGATAGAACTCGCCCGGATTCACGTCGCTGTACACGGCCACGATCGCGCGCTTGCCGTCCTTGCTGACCGAGGTCACGTCGACCGTCTCGCCCGGAAACTGCTGCATCAGCGCCGTCATCGCTTCGATCATCGGCGTCTTCTTGTTGATGACGCCGATCGCGGAACGGCCCGGATAGGCGCGCACGCCGACGACCGTCGTGTCGTCGAAATCGGTGATCAGCGCGTCCATCTCGACGTCCTTGGCCGACCAGACCGGCTTCAGCGTGCGGTCTTCGGACGACCAGGTGCAGAGTCCGCCGACCTTGCCCTCGGGCTGGCACGACCAGTACACGAGCTTGTTGTCGCGATCGTAGGCAAGCGGCTTCGCGCGGCCCGGCGTGCTCTTGCCGTCGAAGACGTTGACCCAGTCGCCGCCGTCCTTGTCGCGGTACATGACCTGCCAGTTCGATTCGACGTCGTTGCCGTAGGCGAACATGATGTTGCCGGCATGGTCGGCGAGGAAGCCCGAGGTCAGTCGCAGCGGCGACACGAATAATTTCTTCTTGGAACCGTCGTTCACGTCGAACTTGTAGACGGTCGGCGGCGTCGGCTCCGCGCTGCGTTTCCAATCGATCGCAAACATCAGGATGTTGTCGTCGTCGTCGCGCAGCTCGTCGATGAGGATGCCGCTCGCGAACTCGGGCTTGACCGCCTTGATGTGCGAACCAACCGTGTCCTTGCCGGCGCGGTAGCCGAACAGGATGTCGTTGCGTTCGCCGTCGGCGTCGACGAAATACAGCTCGCCGTTCGCCACCGGGAACTCGAAGCCGCCGATCGGTTCCCCGACCGTGTACATGAGCCGCTGCTTGCCGACCCAGGTGAACGACACGATGTCGTCCATGCGCGGCGTGATGCGCGTCGCCTTCATGTCGCTCAGGCGCATGATCGCGAGCGAACGGCGATTGTCGACGACGGCGTCGGCGGCGATGTACTCGCCGTCCGGAGAAATCTTGACGCTGGAGTACTGGACGTGGCGCGCGAAATCGGCGAGCGGCACTTCGGCCTGCGCGCCCGCGGCACCCATCATCATGGCCAGGCCGGCGGCCAGGCGACGGATCGACATGGAAAAACTCCTTGGCTGGATTGCGGCGGCGGCCCCCGTGACCGCGCCGTGACTCGTAACGCCCTTCACTGG
>CAMLLF010000635.1 GCA_946480705.1 uncultured Lysobacteraceae bacterium
GCCGGTCTCGGCGTTCCTGCACCGGCGCGCGGCCGGACTGGTTCTGACCGACAGCACCGGGCGCGAAGTCGAACTGCCCGAGCTTGAGCCGGACGAGATGCATTTCGACAACTACGAATCGATGGCTTTCGTCCGCGAGGCGAACGGACGCTACCGGCTGAGCGCCGCCGATGGCGGGCTGCATCAGATCTTTGCGCCGCTCGACCTCGATGCGGACGATACCGGCGGCGAACGCAGCAACTATCTGCCGCTGATCGCGCTCGAAGACCGAAACGGCAATCGCACGCGGATCGTTTACGGTGACGACGGATTTCCGGCGTTCGTACACGACTCGGCCGGCCGCATGCTCGGCCTGCATTTCACGGAACTCAGTCCCGCGACCGGCGCGCAGCGCCGTCTCGATGCGGTCGTCCAGCTGCATGGCGAGGCCGGCGCCGACGGAACCTGGGCGTCGAACCAGATCGAGCCGCTGGTGCTGTACCGCTACAGCGCCGAAGGCGATCTCGCGGCCGTTGTCGACGCCGAGGGAAGGACACTGCGCGAATTCCGCTATCGCAGCCACATGCTCGTCGAACACGCGCAGCCCGGCGGGCTGATATCGCGCTACGAGTACGACCGCTACGATCCGCAGGGCCGTGTGCTGCGTCATGCGACGAACGTCGATCAGCTCTGGACGTTCGAGTATGAAACGCAGGCAACGACGGTCGTGGACAACCTCGGACGCCGTACGCGCTACGAATTCAACGAGGACAAGGAACTCGTCAGCGTCATCGATCCGGCCGGCGGCGTGACGCGCTATGAATACAACGCCTGGGGCAAACCGACTTCGATCACGGATGCATCGGGTCTCGTCAAGCGGTTCCGCTATGACGCCTACGGCAACACCACTGCCACGGTCGAGGCCGATGGGTCGGTGACTGAGGTTCACTACGATGAAAAGTGGAAATTGCCGACAATGCTTGTCGATGCGACCGGCGCGGCGACGCAATTGACATACGACGCCGCCGGCAATCTGGTTCGGCGCGTCGATGCCGCGGGCCACGTCACGCGCTTCAATCACGACGCGCGTGGCCTGGTCGTTCGCGTGATCGATGCACATGGCGGCAAGCAGACGTTCGACTACGACCGCTTCGGTCAGCTCGTCTCGCATACGGATTGCGTCGGGCACGTGACGCGCTATGAATGGGATGCGCGCGGCAATCAGACCGCGCTGATCCAGCCCGACGGAACGCGAACCGAGTATCGCCATGATCGCAGCGGCCGCCTGCTGTCGGCGCACTACGCCGACAGCGCGAGCGAACGCTACGACTATGACGCACTCGGCCGCATGATCCGCCGCGTCGATGTGGCAGGCAGCGTGACCGAATGGGAACTCGCGGCCGACGGCATGCCGTTGGCACGGACCGACGCGCTGGGACATCGTGCTCAGTATCAGTACGACGGCGCGCGTCGGCTCGTCGCCATCGTCAACGAAAACGATGCCCGCTATCGATTCGCGTTCGATGCGAACGACAACCTCGTCGCCGAACAGGGCTTCGACGGACGTGTCGTCCGCTATAGCTACGATCCTGCGGGGCGCGTGACCGAAAAGCAGGAATTCGGCGTGCAGGACGGGACCCGCGCTGCGGTCGATCCGGACGAGGCCCCGCATCTGCTGCGCACGCAGTATCGCCGCGACGCGGCGGGGCGCGTCATCGAGAAGACGGTGGCGCGGGCGGCCGACAAGCGCATCCAGCGAACGCACTACGAATACGATGCCGCCGGCCGACTCGTCGCCGGTGTGAACGGCGGTGGCCGCGTTGGGCTTGCATATGACGATCTCGGTCAGGTCGTCGAGGAAACGAGCCTAGTACTCGGCAGTCATCGGCGAGTCGGCTACGCCTACGACGGACTCGGCAACCGCGTCGAGACGGCAACGCCGGACGGTCGCGTGCTTTCGCAACGCTATTACGGACCGGGCGTGCTCCACCAGGTCTCGCTCGACGATGCCGTGCTCACCGACATCGAGCGCGATGTCATGCAACGCGAGACCGTGCGCACGCAGGGCGCGCTCACGAGCTATTTCGAATACGACGTGGTCGGCCGCCGTATCGGCCAGCGCGCACGCCAGGCGGCCGTCGCGGCCGACGAAGTGGTGTCGCGGCGCTACGCCTATGCCGCCGACGGCAATCTCGCGGCGATGACGGACCGCCGTTTCGGTCAGACGGTCTATGCATATGACGCGCTCGGACGCGTCACGCGAGCCAACGCGGAACGCTTCGCGTTCGATCCGGCGCACAACATCGTCGGCGGCACCGGCGAAAGCGTGCGCGGCAATCGCGTGACCGTCTACGAGGACAAGCGTTTCCGCTATGACACGCACGGCAATCTGATCGAGAAGCGCATTGCCGGCCACACCTGTATTCGTCTCCACTACGATCCGGAGCATCGCCTTGAGCGCGCCGACATTTCACGCAACGGCGTCAAGCAGTCGGTTACTTACGGCTATGACGCGTTCGGCCGCCGCACCTGGAAACGCGATGCGTTCGGTACGACCGAGTTCGTCTGGGACGGCAACCGTCTGCTGCAGGAACTGCGTCGCGATCGCCGCCTCACCTATGTCTACGACGGCACGGGTTTCGTACCGGTCGCACAGATCGAGTCGGCGACGGTCGACGGCGCGGAAGGCGGCGGCGTGGTGCGCTACTTTCATACGGACCGCAGCGGCGCGCCGCGCGAGCTGACGGGCACGGACGGCAGCGTCGCGTGGCGCGCGAACTATCGCGTCTGGGGGAATACGCTCACTGTCGAATATCCGGATGCGCCGCCCGGCTCGACCGGCGAGACGGTGCACCAGCCGCTGCGTTTCCAGGGTCAGTATTTCGACAGCGAGACGGGTCTTCACTACAACCGCTTCCGCTATTACGACCCGGATGTCGGCCGCTTCGTGAGCCAGGACCCGATAGGTCTGGCCGGTGGCGCGAATGCCTACCAGTACGCGCCGAATCCGTTCGACTGGAGCGATCCGCACGGACTCAAGCACACCGCGGTCTGGGCGCTCATGGATGCAAACGGCACCGTCAAGGCCGAAGGCATCGAGTTCAGCGGCTGCGAGCACGAAGGCCGCTTCGCCGCATGCAGCGGCA
>CAMLLF010000636.1 GCA_946480705.1 uncultured Lysobacteraceae bacterium
CAGGCTCATGTGCGGAAATCCCTGGCGGAATGGACGAAACCGGATCGCTCCGGCCGTCGGGCGTAGTGCCGGCCGAAGCATCGACGCTGATCGGAACGCCTGTGCATTTGTATCGCGGTCCGACCAGGCGCGCGGGCATTGTCCCGCCGGCGGCCCCGGCGATCCACCGGTGCGGGCCTTTCGAACGCGGAATTGGCGTGCTGCAGAGCAGCATGGATCTGCCGGCGACGGTCGGCCCGATGCGCAAGCCAGGGTCGGACGCCGCGCCTCATTGAATAAAATGCAGCAATGTATTCCTGTTGCTTTCGCGCGGCGCCGTGGCGGCCGGCCCTCAGCGCGCGTCGTGCAGGATCACGCCGAGCGTATGGCGCCGGCCCGCGCGCACGCGGCTGACGCCATGGCGCAGGGTCACGCGGTAGCAGCCGCGCGTGCCGGCGACCGGCCGCTGGTTCACCGCGAACACGACCGCGTCGCCCCGGCGCAGTGGCACGACCTCGGCGCGCGACTGGCGGCGCGGGCGCTGCTCGGTCAGCACGAATTCGCCGCCGTCGAAATCGCGGCCCGGCTCGGACAGCAGTATCGCGACCTGCAACGGGAACACATGGTCGCTGTAGAGATCCTGGTGCAGGCAGTTGTAGTCGCCGGCGCCATAGCGCAGCAGCAGCGGCGTGGGCCGTCTCTGGTCGTCCGCATGGCAGCGCGCGAGAAACTCCGCGTGCGCGTCGGGATAGCGGACGGCCGACCCGGACCCGGCGTTCCAGCGATTCGCGATGCCCGCGAGCTGCGCATAGAACGCGGTGCGCAGCGTCTGCACGAGCGGCGGTAGCGGATAGGCGAAATAGCGGTATTCGCCGCGGCCGAACCCGTGGCGCGCCATGATCACGCGGCTGCGGAAGCGCGCGTCGTCGTCGTAGGACGCGATCAGCGATGCGCAGTCGGCGGCATCGAGCAGACCCGGCACGAGGCTGTGGCCGTCGTCGTCCAGCTCGCGCGCGTGGCGTTGCCAGGGCAGCCCGGCGATGCGGTCGGCGAGGTCGTCAGGCGTTGAAACGGAGGAAGGAATTTCAATCGCGGCGTTCACGGCAGCTTGGTTTCGGGTAGGGGTCGTCAGCATGTGGTGCGCGTGCCTCGGGCGCCATCCGCTTTCTGCGGCGCCGCTCGGCGCGGGCCGATTCCGGGCGCGACGCTGGGCTATCAGGTCAGCTTCCGCTCCGACGACGGATCGGCGACGTGTAGGCGTTCCGCCTGCGCAACGACGGCACGCTGGGCGCGCAGGTCTCGGCCTCGGCGATCTCGCCGCGACCGTGCTCGGCTCGCTCGATCCGCAGCGCTGCGACATCGACGGCTCGACGACCTGCGCGGCGGGCGGAGCCGCGAGCAGCCGGCCGGCGCCTCTCGCAAGCGCACCTCGCGCATCGGCGACATCCTCAAATTCATTGCTTCCGGAATGCTGGACGGCTTCGCGTTGTCAAAACGCCGGCTGCCTGTCACCGATACGGTACAAACTATTCCGCCCGCGGCCCGGGTTCCGGCCGCCGCCACAGCCAGATCGCCACGATGAACATCGTCGCGCAGGCGATCGCGGCCATCCACCAGCGCGGACTGATCAGGAACAGGACCACGCTGCTCGCGAGCATCGTCGCCGTTGCCACGCATTTGGCGCGACGGCTGACGGCGCCTTCGCGTTCCCAGTCGCGCAGCATCGGGCCGAAGCGCGCGTGATTGCGCATCCAGGCATGCAGCCGTTCGGAACCGCGCCCCGCGGCAAACGCGGCCAGCAGGATGAACGGCGTCGTAGGCAATCCCGGCACGACGATGCCGATGATCCCGAGCACGAGGCAGATGCCGGCGACGGACAGCCAGAAAGCGCGTACCAATCGATGGCGCGCCGGCTTGTGGCGTTGCGTCTCTGACAAACGGCACCTCGGAAGCCGTGTGCGGGCGGGATCGCAACTATAGCCCGAGCGCGGCAGTCCCATCGGAGCGAATGCGGCTGCCCGGTATCGCAATCGTGCCGGGCGATCGCAGATCCGGATGCCGCGTCCGACGCCTCAGGGCGCCGGCCGGCGAGCGGCGCAGCGACGCTCGCGCTGCATGTCGCGGCGCCGCGTCATTCCTGCGGGTGATGCGACGCGATGCATCGTCGGCCTGCGCTCGCCGCCACAAATCCGCTTTCTCTTGAATTCCGTTTTTCACCATTTACTGAATAACGTTCATCTATCGCTTGCGACAACGTAGTCCACAACCCATTCGACGATTCAAAGCGTTCAAATCCGCGCGGCTAGGCGGCAAGCTGCCTGCCACGACGCGATTTTCGGAGCGCCGCTGACGAAGACGCTGGTGTTGACCAGCTAAGAGTCCGCTACCGGCGAACACAGGACGCTCGCAGCAAGCCCAATTGCGTTGCCTTCGAGTGGCAGCTGCGCGCGTGAGGCGCTGCTCTCAAGCCAGCATCGACTGCTGGACGAAGATTCCCGCCATCGCGCCTTGCCAGGATGCCGTGGTGACCGAGGGTATGAGAGGGTTGGTGAGGTCGCCCGCGGCGTAAATGCCGGGCATGCTGGTTTCGCGGCGCTCGTCGACCTTGAGGACGATGCCGAGGGGCGTATCGACGGTGGCGAGGCCCAGTGGTTCGTGCAGGCTTGCGGACGGCTTGTTGCGCGGATGCGCAAACAGGATGTCGACCGTGACATTGGGGCCGCTATCGAGCTTGACGGTGGCGTTATGGCCCCCGTGACGGGCGATCCCGGTGATCCGACTGTTGACGACAGGGATGTTGCGGCGTGCCAGATCGGCCCGGATATCGGGCGAAATTTCGTGACCATCGGCGAAGAGCGTCAACCTGTCAGTCCAGTCGTGGAACAGCCTGGCAGAATTTTGCGACTGCGGGCCGGACCAGACGAGGCCCCAATGCTGGCCGGCGACTTCAAAGCCGTCGCAATAGGGGCAGGGCACGATGGACCTGCCCCAGCCTTTGGCAAAGCCCGGAACATCAGGCATCTGGTCGACGACGCCATAGCTCAGGATCAGGCGGCGCGCCCTGTGGCTTTCGCCGTCGGCTGTGAGGACGGAGAAATCGTCGATGGCGCCCGAGATGCTGTCGGCCCGGGCATTGACCAGCCT
>CAMLLF010000637.1 GCA_946480705.1 uncultured Lysobacteraceae bacterium
GCGCCCGTATCGCCTGCGGTGCCGCGGCGCGTCGCGAGCAGCGCGCGCAGCGAGCTGTACAGATTGGCCTGCAGTTCCGCCGCTGCGGCGTCTACCGGTACGTAGCCGCCGACGGATTCGGTCTGCTCGAGTCCGGGAATGGTGCCGGGCGCCGCTTCGCCGGGACGCTGGGGCGAGGATGCGGGGCTGCCGGGACGACGCGCGACGTTCGCACGGATCTGCGGCAGCACGCCCGCATGCACGAGCAGCGCATTGAGTTCGTCATAGAACTGGTCGAGGCCGCCCATGACGTAGCGGTCGAACAGCTTGTAGATGATGAGTCGCACGGCGAGCTCGACTTCGAGTTCGCCGCTGGCGAGGCGGAACGCCTGACCGACCGCTGCCGGACCTACCGGACTGTTCGTGTCTTCGACGCGCTGGTTGCTGATATGCGACAGGCGCTGGTTGATCGCGAACAGCACGCGCTGCAGACGGTTCTCGGTCTTCGCGACCATGCTCGCCACGGCGAGCGATTCTTCGAGCTCGGTGTTCTCGACCAGGGACAGCGACAGCTCGCCGCCAGGCCCCTCGGTCTTCGCGGCGATGCCGCGGCCGGCCATGAAGTCGACGAACTGGCGCGAAAGCTGTTCCTGGAAGCGCGACTCGATCTGCTGGCGCTTCTTGCGCACTTCGCGCATTCCGTCGAAATACTGCGCCTGGACCGTGTTGTTGTCGGCCTTGCTCGCGAGATCGAACAGCGCGTCGTCGGCATTCTCGAACAGCGTCGTGGCCAGCGCCGTCAGGCGCTTGAGCGCATGTACGCGTACCTGAGCCAGAGCCTCTGCCGGCTTCTCGCCGAGCGTCGCTGCGGCGCTGCGCTGGTTCAGATCGACTACTTTGGGATTGTTGTCGTTGGCGCTCATAGGCCGCATGGGAATACAGACTCGGCGGTTCAGCAAAGTATGGCGAAGATCGGTAATGCGTCACAGCAAGGCTGTGACGCATGTCGCGGTTTTCGCTATGCGGGAAAGGAAGCCAACTGCGTCGTGCCGATGGCCTCGTCGGCGAGCATCACAGGAATATCGTCTTCGATCCGGTAGATGGCCTTCCCGTCTGCCGTAATCAAGCCTGCAGCAAGAGGCGTGCCCACCGTAGCGCCGGCGGTCGTGACGACGGTGCCGGCGAGGATCGCGGAATTGAGGGCTTCGAGCTGCGCTCGGCCGAGCAGGCTCACGGGCGACTTGCTGACGGGGCAGCAGAGAATGTCCAACAAGCGCTTGTCCATGGCGCGCGTCCCTGTGAGGATTTACCCCTACAATACCGTTTTTGCCCAGGGCGGACCAATGAGCATGGCGAGCGGCAGCGAGCCTCTGATAGGCGTAGTGATGGGATCCCGGTCGGACTGGGAAACGATGCAGCACGCCGCCGACACGCTGACGCGTCTGGGAATTCCGCACGAGGTCCGCGTCGTGTCCGCTCACCGCACGCCCGATCTGCTGTTCCAGTATGCCGACGAAGCGCAGGCGCGCGGTTTGCGCGCGATCATCGCCGGCGCCGGCGGTGCCGCGCATCTGCCCGGCATGCTCGCGGCGAAGACCAGCGTTCCCGTGCTCGGCGTGCCGGTGCAGTCGCATGCGCTCAACGGCATGGATTCGCTGTTGTCGATCGTGCAGATGCCGGCTGGTGTTCCGGTCGCGACGTTCGCCATCGGCAAGGCCGGCGCGACGAACACTGCATTGTTCGCAGCGGCATTGCTGCAGGCCACGCATCCGGAAATCGGCCGCGCGCTGGCCGGCTATCGCGCGGCGCAGACGCGTACCGTGCTCGACAACGCCGACCCGCGGCTGTCATGACGACCGTCGGCGTCCTCGGCGGCGGCCAGCTCGCCCGCATGCTCGCGCTGGCCGGCGCCCCGCTCGGCGTACGTTTTCTCATCGTCGACAGCGTGGCCGATGCGTGCGCGAGCCAGGTCGCGCCGCTGCTGCAGGCGGACTGGCGCGACTTCGCCGCGCTCGAAGCCTTCGCGGCGCGCATCGACGTCGCCACGTTCGACTTCGAGAACGTACCCGCGGAAACCGCACAGCGGCTCACCGAACACACGGCGGTCTATCCGAATCCGCGCGCGCTCGCGCTCGCGCAGGACCGGCTCGCCGAGAAGACGCTGTTTCGCGAGATCGGTCTCGATACGCCGGCTTTTGCCGCCGTCGACAGCAAGTCCGGTCTGGAGCGCGCGCTCGCTGAAATCGGCTATCCGGCGGTTCTGAAGACGCGTCGTCTCGGTTACGACGGAAAAGGCCAGTTCCGGATCAAATCGCCTTCCGACATCGATGCCGCCTGGAACGCCTTGGGTCAGGCGCCGCTGATTCTCGAGGCGTTCGTACCGTTCGAACGCGAGCTTTCCGTCGTTGCAGTGCGTTCGCGCGACGGCGAGTTCCGCAGCTACCCGCTGACGCAGAACTGGCATGCGGACGGAATTCTGTCCATGAGTCTCGCGCCGGCGCCGGATTCGGCGGATCTCGCCGAGCAGGCTACGGCGATCGCACGCCGCATCGCGGAGACGCTCGACTATGTCGGCACGTTCGCGCTCGAGCTGTTCGTGCACGAAGGACGACTGCTGGGCAACGAGATGGCGCCGCGTGTGCACAACTCCGGGCATTGGACGATCGAAGGAGCGCCGTGCAGCCAGTTCGAGAACCATGTGCGCGCCGTGCTCGGGTTGCCCCTGGGCGACACGAACTCGCTGGGCGTGAACGTCATGTTCAACTGGATCGGCGATCTGCCCGAATCGGCGCCGGTGCTCGCCGAACCGCGTGCGCACTGGCACGACTACGGAAAAGAACCCCGCGCCGGGCGCAAGGTCGGTCATGCGACGCTCTGCGCCTTCACGTCCGAGGAAATGCAGGAACGTCTCGCGCGCGTAGCCTGGGCGCTTGGTCGCGAAGCTCAGGCGGAGCCGGTGCTCGCGGCACTGGCGGTTTCCGCGCGCTGAGGGGCGCTGCTTGCATTCGAGCGCCGGATCGGCCGGCGCTGCCCGGACGACGCGAACGAAAAAAGCCGCCAGAAGGCGGCTTTTTCGATCGCAGCTTCGCGTCGGCGGTCAGGCCATTTGCGCGGCGACGAAATCCCAATTGACAAGATTC
>CAMLLF010000638.1 GCA_946480705.1 uncultured Lysobacteraceae bacterium
ATCCTCGAAAAAGGGGTCTTGAAAGCCCGCACGCGGTACCTATCTCCGGGACCATGGCGCGATGACCGCGCCGCCCCATTCGAGGAGACAGCATGAGCATTTCGCGCAATTACCGCTGGTCGGTTCCGTCCGGTTTCCAGGATGAAATCAAGCAGGCCTTCGAGCGCCTGTTCACGCCCGACGAGTCCGACCAGTCCAACGTCGTGACCAGCCAGTGGGCGCCGCGCGTCGACATTCGCGAAGAAGACAAGCGCTTCGTGATTCGCGCCGACATTCCGGGCGTCGATCCGAACGAGATCGAGATCCAGATGGACAAAGGGATTTTGTCGATCAAGGGCGAACGCAAGAGCGACGTCGTCGAGGTCAACGGCGGCAAGCTGAGCCGCAGCGAGCGCACGCACGGCGTGTTCTACCGTCGCTTCGCGCTGCCCGACAGCGCCGATGCGGACGGCATCACCGCGAGCGGCAAGTTCGGCGTGCTCGAGATCTCGATTCCGAAGCGTCCCGAAAGCTCGCCGCGCCGCATCAACATCGCCGCGCACTGATACCGGTTCGCGCCGGCGGTAACCCGGGCCCGTGGCGGAGCGATCCGCCGCGGGTCTGTTCGTTGGAGCGCCGTGCGATTACTGTTGCGCAGCCCGCCCGTCCGGCGCCGCCGGCCGGGCACACGGAATCCGCAAGGTAGAAAGCATGCAGTTCAAGGACTACTACGACACCTTGGGCGTCAAGCCCGACGCGAGCGACGCGGAGATCAAGAGCGCGTTCCGCAAGCTCGCGCGCAAGTATCACCCCGACGTCAGCAAGGAAGCCGGCGCGGAAGACAAGTTCAAGGCCGTCAACGAAGCGTACGAAGCGCTGCGCGATCCGGAGAAACGCCGCGAGTACGACGCGCTGCGCGCGCGCGGCTACAAGCCCGGCGACGAGTTCCAGCCGACGCCGGACTTCGGCGGCTTCGGCGGATTCAGCGGCGGAGGCGGCAACGAAGGTTTCAGCGATTTCTTCGAATCGCTGTTCGGTCGCAGCGGCGCGCGGGCGAACACCGGGCCGCGCCGCGGCCAGGATCTGCGCGCGCATGCGGCGATCGATCTCGAAACCGCGTTCACCGGCGGCACGCAGCGACTCGACCTCAACGGCGAAAAGCTCGACGTGACGATTCCGGCCGGCATTCTTCCGGGACAGACTATCCGTCTGCGCGGCAAGGGACATCCCGGACGCAACGGTGCGCCGGCCGGCGACGTGCTGCTGGAGATCCAGCTGCGCCCGCATCCGCGATTCCAGCTCGACGGTCGCGACGTCACGGTGCGTCTGCCGATAGCGCCCTGGGATGCGGCGCTCGGCGCCGTCGTGAAAGTGCCGACCTTGGCCGGCGATGTCGACCTGAAGATTCCGGCGGGCTCGGATTCCGGCCGCAAGATGCGACTCAAGGGACGCGGCATGCCAGGCAGCGAGAACGGGGACCAGTACGTCGTGCTCGATGTGCGTGCGCCGGCCGCGCACAGCGACGAGCAGCGCGACGCCTATGAACGCCTGCGCGCCGCGTTCGGCAGCTGAGGCCGGCGCAGACGGCGATGCCGCAACGAAAAAGGGAGCCTCGCGGCTCCCTTTTTCGTTCGAACCGCCGCTGGTTACTTCGGCAGCAGCTCGTTGATGACCTTGATCAGCTCGGGTTCGTTGATCGGCTTCGTGACGTAGGCCTTCGCGCCCTGGCGCATGCCCCAGACCTTGTCGGTTTCCTGATCCTTCGTCGTGACGAGGATGATCGGGATATGGCTGGTCTTGGCTTCGCGCGAGATCGTGCGGGTCGCCTGGAAGCCATTCAAGTTCGGCATCACGACGTCCATGAGGATCAGGTCGGGGATTTCGCGCTTCGCGACTTCGACGCCGGCGGCACCGTCTTCGGCCGTGATGATTTCGTGGCCCATTTTTTCGACGATGCGCTTGAGGCCCAGCAGCTGGGACTGGGAGTCGTCGACGATCAGAATTCGCGCCATGGTTGCTGTATCACCCCTGTAGGCCGCGGTGCGGCTGGGACATTCTACCGGCGGGCGATTGCTTGGCAACTGCCGCATCCGTGTTCCGTCAACGATTTGAAGCGCCGCCGCGGGCTGGAACGGCGGCGGCGCGAAACGTCAGGCGATGTTTACCAGAGTTCGCCCGAGCGAGCCACCCGCGAGCATACCGTCAAAAACCTCCGGCAACGTGTCGAGCGTGACTTCGCGCGTGCAGATCGTGTCGAGCTGTGCCGGTTTCCACTCGCCGGCAAGCCGTTCCCAGATGCGTTCGCGCGTGTGACGCGCGGTGCCGGCCGACGCGATGCCGAGCAGGCTGACGCCGCGGATGATGAACGGCATGACGGTCGTCGCGAGATCGTGCCCGGCGGCGAGGCCGCAGCTCGCGATGTTTCCGTAGGGATGGATCACGCGCGTGAGGCCGGCGAGCATCTCGCTGCCGACGTTGTCGATCGCGCCGGCCCAGCGGCTGGTCTCGAGCGGGCGCTGGCCCCAGTAGAGTTCCTTGCGCGCGATGCACTGTTTCGCGCCGAGGCTGATGAGCCAGTCGAACTGATCGATCTTGCCGGTGATCGCGTGCGCTTCGTAGCCGGCCTTCGCGAGGATCGCGATCGCGAGCGAGCCGACGCCGCCGCTCGCGCCCGTGACGACGACCGGCCCCATGTCGGGACGCTGTTCGTTCTGCTCCATGCGATAGAGCGACAGCGCCGCCGTGAAGCCGGCGGTGCCCAAGATCATGCTCTCGCGCAAGGTCATGCCCGCGGGCAGCGGGATCGTCCACTGGGCGGGCAGGCGCGCGTATTCGGAATAGCCGCCGTCGCGCGTCTCGCTCAGGCCTGAACCGGTGCAGAGCACGGCATCGCCTTCGCGAAAGCGGTGGTCGGTCGAGGCGACGACGTAGCCGGCGACGTCGATGCCGCCGTTCATCGGGTACTGGCGCAGGATCTTGCCCTTGCCCGTACCGGCGAGCGCGTCTTTGTAGTTGACGCTGGAGTGCGCGACCTTGATGACGACTTCGCCCGGCGAAAGCGCATCGAGCGTCAGCGTTTCGAGGCCGGCGCGATAGCCCTGCGCGTCGTTGTGGATGCGGAAGG
>CAMLLF010000639.1 GCA_946480705.1 uncultured Lysobacteraceae bacterium
CTGAAGGACCTGCTCGTCCATACCTCGGGCATCGACAACCAGCCGCTCGTCTGGGCGACGGCCTACAGCGGCATTCACGACGCCGAGTCGCGACGCGCGCTCGTCGCAGCCTCGTATCCGAACGCCAAGGCAAAGCACGGCACCTTCGACTACACCAACGTCGGCTACGCCATCGCAAGCGTCTGGCTCGACCGGACACTCGGGACACCGTGGCAACGGCAGCTCGACGCGACGATCTTCCGCCCGCTCGCGATGACGCACACGACCGCGTCGATCCGCACGGCGCGCGCGGCGGGATGGTCGATCGCGAAACCCTATTCGTTCGCGAGCGAGACACCGCGCGACCCGCTGTATCTCGTGAAAGCCGACGAAACGCTGCATGCGGCCGGCGGACTCGTTTCCACGGCGCCCGATCTCGCCCGGTTCCTGATCGCACAGCTCTCGGACGGCGCGATCGACGGCCGACAGCTGCTTCCAGCGACCGTGATCGCCCGATCGCACGAAACACAGGCAACGCTCGAGGAGAAATACCAGGATTTCGCACGCAGCGGCTATGCCTGGGGCTGGTACGCAGGCATCTACAAAGGCCGCACGCTGCTCCACCACTTCGGCGGCTTCGCAGGCTTCCACGCGCACCTGTCGTTCATGCCCGAAGCGAACGCCGGGCTCGTGGTGCTGAGCAACGACGACGTGCTAGGCGCGCAGACCGCGAACCTGATCGCCGATCACGTCTACGGCGTGCTGCTCGAACAACCCGACGCGCAAACCACGTCATCGCGCCGCTTCGCGGAAATGCAGGCGAAGGCGGCGACATTCCGCGCGTCGGCCGGCAAACGCCGCGCCGAAATCCGCGCGCGCACCTGGAACCTGTCGCTGCCGCGCGAACGCTACGCCGGCCGCTACGCGCATCCGCAGCTCGGCACGATGACCGTCGAGCTGGAACGCGACGGCGCGATGGTCATCCGCTGGGGACGACTCGCCGCAATCGCGACGGCGTACGAGGACAAGGACCACGTCCGTGTCGAGTTCGCGCCGAACTCGGGCGAGGTGCTTGCGTTTGCGGTGAACGGCGAAAGCGTCGAGGCGATCGCGTTCGATCGCATGGTATTTGCGAAGAGACACTGACGCCGGCAGCGCCGCCTACCGGCGCGCAGCGCGGGGATCTCGTCAATGCCGCATCGACTGCGGCAGATACCGGTTCGGCAAGGTCGCGCGCTCGGTCCAATTCTGGTGCTCGTCGATCTGCATCGACAGCTCGCCGCCATCGACACGCGCGTTGATGTTGCGCACCTGGGCGACGATCTGGCAGCGCTTGTCGCTGCCGCTGCGGAAATCGATGCGCGCGACATAGTTGTCGGCATAGCTCTCGGGCGCGTCGAAGCCCTCGTCGCCGTTGCTCGGGCAGCGGTTGTTGGTCAGGTAGAACTCGGCGACGTTGACGCGCTGCATCAGCAGGGAATTGCGCGCGCCGGCAACCTTCGCGCGGATCGTGTAGTCGTTGTAGGCCGGGATCGAAATCGCCGCGATGATCCCGCCGAAGACGAGCAGGCAGGCCAGCAGCACCCCGATGATGATCGCCGCGGTCTTGCCGCCGCTGCGCTTGGGCGGTTCGCGCCGCGCCGGCGCCGCGCGCGGAACCGGCGGCGGCGCACCGGCGACGCCGAGCTGCGCGGCGACCTGCGCGAACGGAATCCAGTTCGGGAGTTTTTCGTTCCAGACCAGCGTCGTCATGTCGACCGCACCGCGCCGGAACGCCGCAACGAGTTCCTCGGAAGCGACCGGCCCCTGCTGCTGGCGCTGGCGATCGGCGTAGTACCACTGCGTCATGGCGGATTCTCCCCTGAGCCGATCGCCAGTCTAGCGGCAGCGACGGCGGCGGCCAAACCGCTTCGATATCAAAGCCGCGCCGCCCGCTTGACCGCGAGATAGTGCTGCACCAACGCCGCCGGCAGCTCGCCGCACGTCACATCGAGCACGTCGGTGCCCTGCGCGCGCAGTGCTTCATGCGCGGCGGTGCGCTGTTCGATGTACTGCGCGAGCGCACCGACGCCGATCGCATCGGCGAGGTCGGCGACCGGCTGGTCGAGCGGGCGCTCGAGTGCCTGTTCGCGCAGGCTCGCGACACAGACGAGATGGCGTTTCTGCAGTTGGCGCACGGCGCTCAGCAGGTCGTCGATGTCTTCGTCGCGGACGTTGGTGATCAGCAGCACCAGCGAGCGGCGTTGCTGGCGCAGCGCGAGTTGCTTGGCGGCGTCGAGGTAGTCGGTCGCGAGCGGCGTGGCGTGCAGGTCGAAGGTGCTGTTGAGCAGCGCGTCGATGGTGCCGAGGCCGCGGCGCGGCGCGAAGTAACGCGTCTCGCCGCCGGCGGCGAGCAGGCCGACGCCGTCGCCCTGGCGCAGCGCGATGTAGGCGACCATGAGCGCAGCGTTGAGGCAGTGGTCGAAATGCGCGAGGTTGCCGTCGCGCGCGAGCATGCGCCGGCCGGTGTCGACGAGCAGCAGGACCTGCTGGTTGCGCTCGATCTGGTAGTCGCGCGAGATCAGCTTGCGCGCGCGCTGGCTCGCCTTCCAGTCGATCTGGCGCAGCGCGTCGCCACTGCGGTATTCGCGCAGCTGCTGGAATTCGGTGCCTTCGCCGCGGCGGCGCTTGAGGTGTGCGCCGACGACGCGCGATGCGCGCTCGGCGCCGATAAGCGCGAGCTTCGCGAGCGGCGCGAAGTTCGGATAGACGCGCACGGTCTGCTGCAGCGGCGCGCGGCGCAGCTGGCGCCAGAGACGCAGCGGCGAAAGGATCTGCAGATCGCAGCCGTCGAAGACGAACGCGCCGCGCTCGGTCGGCGTCAGCCGGTAGGTCATGTCGATCTCGCGCCCGGCCGGCAGCACGACGCGCCGCGGCAGGCCGAACACGGGCCAGTCGCCGGGATGACGGTCATGCACGTCGAATGCGAGCGATCGCGCGAGCGTGCTGCGCAGCCGCAGCACGACGGGCCGTTCGACGCCGACCGGCACGACCAGCGGCAGGTCGCGCTCGATCTGCGGCGACGGGGTGCGGCGCAGCGCGAACGCGAGACGCCGCAGCTCGCACTGCTCAGCTCGTCGGTT
>CAMLLF010000640.1 GCA_946480705.1 uncultured Lysobacteraceae bacterium
GCCTTCGAGCCGGTCGATGAACCACAGGCGCTGCTGCGCGAACGACAGCGGCAGCACGTCTTCGCGCGGAACCCGCGGAATCGACGCATAGCCCGACACGGCCTGCGCGTCGAGGTACGCGGCGAGCGCGCGCACGCTGCCGTGCTCGAAGATCGCGCGCACCGGCAGCGGCTTGCCGAAGGTCTTCGCGATCTCGCTCGCGACGCGCGTGGCGAGCAGCGAATGACCGCCGAGCGCGAAGAAATTCGCATCGGCGCCGATCGAATCCTGCCGCAGGATGCGCGACCAGATCGCGGCGAGCCGCAGCTCGGTGTCGCCCTCGGGCGCGATGAACGCCTGCGCCGGCAGTTCCGGCTCCGGCAGCGCGCGGCGGTCGACCTTGCCGTTCGCCGTGAGCGGCAGACGGTCGAGCACGACGTAGGCCGCCGGCTGCAGATAGGCCGGCAGTTCCGCGGCGAGGCCGGCCTTCAGACGATCGACGAGATCGACGCCGCCGCCGGCGACGTAGGCGACGAGCCGCGCATGCAGGCCGTCGCCGCAGACGACGACCGCGGCTTCGCGCGCGCCGAGCAGGCGCAGGCGGCTTTCGATCTCGCCGGGTTCGATGCGGAAGCCGCGCAGCTTGACCTGGTCGTCGAGACGGCCGAGGTAGTCGATCGTGCCGTCGTTGCGCCAGCGCACGCGGTCGCCGCTGCGATACAGGCGCTGCGCCGGATCGAATGGACTCGCGACGAATTTCTGCGCGGTGAGTTCCGGCTGGTTCACATAGCCGCGGCCGACGCCGACGCCGCCGATGTACAGCTCGCCGGCGACGCCGGGCGGAAGCGCGCGGCCCTGCGCGTCAAGCACGTGGCACTGGACGTTCGCGAGCGGCCGGCCGATCACCGGTTCGGTGCCTTCGATGCGCATCGCCGTGGTGTCGACGCAGCATTCGGTCGGGCCGTAGACATTGATCGCGTAGCGCCCTTGCGCGGCCTGCCAGTCGACGAGGCGCTGCCACAGCGCGCGGTCGATCGGCTCGCCGCCGATGACGAGGTTCGGCAGGCAGTCGTCGAGTCCGGCCGCGAACCACGCCGCGAGCAGCGACGGCGTGCAGTCCATGACATCGACGTGCCGGCGCGCGAGCAGCGCGCGCAGCGCGACCGCGTCGAGCTTCGTCGCTTCCGGCACGATCAGCACTTCGCCGCCGTGCGCCCACTGCACCAGCGCCTTGATCGAGCCGTCGAACGCACTCGACGCCGCGAGCGCCCAGCAGCCGCGGATGACGCCGCCGGCGATGCCGGCCGGGCCGAGGTTCGCCGCAAGGTTCGCGAGCGAGCGATGCTCGATCAGCACGCCCTTCGGGCGGCCGCTGGATCCTGACGTATAAATGCAATACGCCGCATTGTCGCTTCTGACGTCCACGGCCGGCGTGACTTCGGACGCCGCGGCGACGGCGGGATCGGCGATGTCGAGCAGCGCGACGCCGGTGCCGGCGAGCCGCTGGCACGCCTCCGCGTCGGCGAGCGCGAGCGCCGCGCCGCTGTCGCGCACGATGTAGTGCAGATGCGCGTCGGGCGAACCCGGATCGAGCGGCAGGTAGGCGGCGCCGGCCTTCAGGATGCCGAGCAATGCCACGGCCAGGTCGACCGTGCGCGGCAGGCACAGGCCGACCAGCGTTTCGGGACCGGCGCCCCGCGCGCGCAGCACGTGCGCGACCCGGTTCGCGCGACGGTCGAGTTCCGCATAGCTCAGCGCCGACTGCGCGTCGCTGACGGCGACTGCGTCGGGCGTGCGTGCGACCTGCGTCTCGAACAGATGATGGAAGCACCGCTCGTCGAACGGCGCCTGCGAGCGGTTCCACGCGTCGATCGTCGCCATGTCGCGCGTCGCGGCCGGCACGAGGTCGCCGAGCGTCTGCTGCGGTGTCGCAACGAAGGCCTGCAGCAGATCCTCATACGCGGCGGCGAGGCGCGCGACGCTGTCCGCCTCGAACAGGTCCTGCGCATAGAGCCACGACAGGCGCAGGCCGTCGGCGGTTTCCTCGGCGGTCAGCTGCAGGTCGAACTTCGCGAGTTCGTCGCCGTCGGCCAGCGCGGACAACTGCAGGCCCGGCAGGCTCAGCTCGGCCGACCCGGTGGTCTTCAGCGTGAACAGGATCTGGAACAGCGGCGCGTGGCTGAGACTGCGCACGGGCTTGAGTTCGTCGACGAGCATTTCGAACGGCACGTCCTGATGCGCGTACGCGGCGAGCGCACGCGTGCGCACCTGGTCGAGCACGTCGACGAGCCGCGGATCGCCGCTCAGATCGGTGCGCAGCACCAATGTGTTGACGAAAAAGCCGATCAGCGGCTCGAGGTCCGGGTGCACGCGGCCCGCGATCGGCGTACCGACCACGATGTCGGCCGCGCCGCTCCAGCGTCCGAGCAGCGCGGCGAACGCCGCGTGCAGCAGCATGAACAGGCTCGCATCGTGCTGCAGTGCAAGCGCCTTGAGCGCCGGCAGCAGCGACGGCGGCGCGACGCGTTCGACGGCGGCGCCCGCAAAGCGCTGCTGCGCCGGACGCGGACGGTCGAGCGGCAGCTGATGCACGACCGGCAGGTCGGCCAGGTGGTCGCGCCAGTAGCGGACCTGGTTCTGCAGCGCCTCGCCCTGCAGCCGCTGCCGCTGCCACGCGGCGTAGTCGGCGTACTGGATCGGCAGCGCCGGCAGACCGGCGTCACGCGACGAATTCGCGCACGAGCACGCCGGTCGACCAGCCGTCCGAGGCGATGTGGTGCAGCGTGAAGACGAGCGCGTGATCGTCGCGGTCGAGCAGCACGAGGCGGCAGCGCAGCGGCAGGTCCGCCGCGAGATCGAACGCGAGCGCGGCTTCGTCGTGCGCGACGGCGGCGAGTTCGCGGTCGCGCACGGATGCGTCGCAAGCGCGCAGGTCGCTGACCGCGAGCGCCAGGGCCTGCGCCGGACGCACGATCTGGACCGGCTCGCCGTCGACGTCGGCGTAGAGCGTGCGCAGGATTTCGTGGCGCGCGAGCAGCGCGTCGAGCGCGAACTGCAGCGCCCGCACGTCGAGCGCGCCGCGCAAACGCAGCGCCGCCGGCATGTTGTACTGGCG
>CAMLLF010000641.1 GCA_946480705.1 uncultured Lysobacteraceae bacterium
GACGAGCCTTGCCGCGGTCGAGTTTGCCGAGGCCGGCAGCGAAGGGCGCATGGTGTTTCGCCGCCTCGAAAAACTCGGCGGCGACGCAGAGATGCCGGAGCTCATCGACCTGGCCATACCCGCCGAGCTGCGCCGCGTCGTGCTGCCGGGCGAGCGCTATCTGATCGCCTACACCGTGTTCCGGCGCGAAGCCGAACAGATCCGCGTCGCGCGGCTCGGCGCGCAGCTCCTCGTGACGCCGGGCCTGGAACCGGCGCTGCTGCGCGACACGCCGGAAAACCGCGCGCTCATCGCCTGGCAGCCCGGCGGCGACGAAAAAGCCGTGCAGGCGCGCCTGCCGGAACTGATCGCGCTGCTCGATGCGCGCGATCCGCAGCAGCACAACTTCGCGCTGTCGGAAATCGTGCTGCGTCCGCAGCTCGCCGAAGCGCTCGACGGCCGCGCGCGCAAGGCGCTGCTGCGCTTTGCCAGCCGCGCCGACGCGAACGCCAACGCGCGCGGCCGCCTGCTGCAGGCCGCGACGGTGCAGCCCGAGCACTTCGGCAAGGACGGCTGGAAAGCCGTCGCACTCGACATTCTCGCGACCACGCCCGTACGCGTGCAGGACGTCGACGGCAACGCGACGCTCGTGCGCTTCGCGTTCGAGCTGGTCGAACGCGACCGTGCGACCGTCGCGCCCGAGGTATTGGAGCGCTGGCTCACGGGCGACAACGCCGCGCTGGCCGAGATGGCCCTGCTCCGGCTGCGCGCCCAGGAGCCCGCGCGCGAAATGCCCGCGCTGGAGCGCGCGCTGACACTGTCGCTGCTGCCGGCCGGCACGCGCGAATTCCTGCTGGACCACCGACGCCGCGCGGCGCTCGCGGCGCAATAGCCGCCCCGCCGGCGGGCTCGACCGTAGCGAAGCCGGCCGGGGGACAGATCCGACCCCTCGACTTTCGTCGGGAAAAACAGTCGTTCGAGACACGAAAGGGCGATTCGTGCATCATCCGAAAGGCTGAGCATTCGTCAGCTTCAAGTCTCAATCCTCTGGGGGTATTGCGATGTTTCTCCGTCACGGCCTTGCTTTGGCTGTCGTGACCGTCTTTGCCACGCTCAATGCTTCGGCCGCCTCGGCGGCCGGCGGCGTGGTGGTCGGTCATGCGGTCCGTTCCGACGTTTCTCCTCCGATGCGCGATGTCATCGCGTCCTATCCCGCGCCGCAGGTCGGTGCCGACGGACAGGACATCTATGTCGTGCCGAACCAGTTCATCAAGCCGAGCCAGGCCGACATGAGCGAATTCCTGCACAGCCTGCGCGGACGCAATATCCAGAGAGCCCCGACCGGCACGCCGGCACCGTCGGCCATCGTGGCCGCGAACGGCCTCGGCGTGGGCAACGGTGCCGGCGGCGTCCCGCCGGACACCAACGGCGACGTCAGCCCGACGCATTTCATCCAGTGGATCAACACGAGCTGGGCGATCTTCGACAAGACCACCGGCGCGCGCACGTCCGGTCCGACCGCCGGCAATTCGTTCTTCGCCGGCTTCGGCGGCAAGTGCCAGAACACGAACTCGGGCGATCCGCTCGCGATCTGGGACGACCGCGCGCAGCGCTGGGTCATGTCGCAGTTCACGACCGGCACGAACGCGAGCCAGTGCTTCGCGATCTCGACGACGTCCGATCCGCTCGGCACGTATTACCGCTATGAATTCGCCTGGCCGACCACGCCGGTGCAGGTGTTCGGCGACTATCCGCATATCGGCGTCTGGACCGACGAATCGGGCCGCCAGAACGCGTACACGATCGTCACGCACGAGTTCAACAACGCGACGTCGGCCTTCCTCGGCGCCGCCTACATCGCGGTCGAACGCGACAAGATGCTCGCCGGCGCGCCCGCCGCGCAGGTCGGCATCGTGCGCTTCCCGGGCTTTGACGCCTACGGTGCGGAACCCGTGCACCTCGACGGCACGCTGCATGCCAAGAGCGGCAGCTGCGCACCGTTCATCCACTTCGATGCGTCCACGGCCGAATACCTGTTCTGGGACATGTGCATCAACTGGACGACGCCGGCCAGCACGACGATTTCGGCCACGCCGGAACGCGTCGCCGCGAAGACGCCGTTCGTGCCGAACTTCACCGCCGTGCCGCAGCTCGGCTCGTCGGTGCCGCTCGATGCCTTCGGCACGCACATCATGTACCGCGCCGCCGCGCGCGCGTTCGCACCCGGTTCGCCGACGCGCCTGTCGCTCGTCGTCAATCACGGCGTGCTCGGCGCGAGCGACCAGGGTGCGATCCGCTGGACGCACTTCGATCTTTCGCAGGCCAACCAGCGCTTCGACATCATCTACCAGGACGGCTTCCAGCCCGCGACGAACACGCCGCTGCTGCGCAGCATCGTCGACGAAGGCGTCTATTCGCCCGACAACAACACGCGCTGGATGGGCGGCATCGCCATCGACAAGGGCGGCAACATCGGCGTCGGCTACAACGTGTCGAGCGCGACCATCAACCCGCGCCTCATGATCAACGGCCGCGCGCTCAACGATCCCGACAGCACGCTGCGCGACGAGCAGGCCTGCACGCCGGCGACCACAGGTTCGCAGACCGGTTCGTTCAGCGGCCGCGGCCGCTGGGGCGACTACACCTCGATGAGCGTCGACCCGACCGACGACTGCACGTTCTGGTTCACCGGCGAGTTCTATCCGACGACCAGCACGCGCTCGTACTCCACGCGCATCTGCAGCTTCAAGTTCAACGAGTGCGGCCTGCCGGGCTTCAAGCTCGTCAGCCAGACGCCGCAGCGCATCGAAGTCTGCGGCACGACGTCCGGTCCGGATCCGTCGTGGGATCTGCTCGCGGGCACGGTCGGCGGCTTCAACGCCTCCGTCACGCTGACGCCGAGCGGCATGCCGGGCGGCACGACGCCGGCGTTCTCGGCCAACCCGATCAACCCGACCCCGGGCTCGAGCCAGTTCACGCTGGTCGGCGGCCGCGGCGCGGCTTCCGGCGAGTACACGCTCAACGTCTCGGGCACCGGCGGCGCGATCACGAGCGCGGTCAACCTCGAACTCGGCGTGTCCGCCGCCGCGCCGACGACGCCGACGCTGACCGCG
>CAMLLF010000642.1 GCA_946480705.1 uncultured Lysobacteraceae bacterium
GCCCGCGGCAGACGCGACTCCCGACAGCAGCGCCAGAGCGATCAACGTACTGCGTACAACGGACTGCATCATGGGTTCCTCCTCGAAAAGCCAGTATAGGTCGCGCCCGTCGCGAACGGGTGTGCGACCCCGCACGGCTCAGGCAACGCCGTAACGCTGGCGATAGTCCTGTAGACGGGCTTGCTGCGCGGCGAGTTCAGGCCGTTCGGCCGTCAGGGTCAAAAGATCCGCCAACTGCGCAATCGCGAGAACGGGAATACCGAACTCGGCGGTGACTTCCTGCGCAGCGGACAGCGGCCCCTGGCCGCGTTCCTGCCTGTCCAATGCAATGAGCACGCCAGCCGGCTCGGCGCCCTGGCCGCGGATGATCTGCAGTGACTCCCGGATTGCGGTGCCGGCGGTGATCACGTCGTCCACGATCAGCACGCGGCCGCGCAACGGCGCGCCGATCAGGTTGCCGCCTTCGCCGTGGGTCTTGGCTTCCTTGCGGTTGAACGCGAACGGAAGGTCGCGGCCGTGGTCGGCCGCCAGCGCGATCGCCGCGGCGGCCGCCAGCGCGATGCCTTTGTAGGCAGGGCCGAACAGCATGTCGAAGGCGAGTCCGGATTCGACAGCCGTGGTCGCATAGGCGCGACCCAGCCGGGTCAGTGCCGCGCCGCTGTCGATCAGTCCCGCATTGAAAAAGTACGGGCTGGTCCGGCCGGACTTCAGCGTGAAATCGCCGAAGCGCAGCACCTGCTTGTGCAGGGCGAGGTCGAGGAAGTCGCGTTGGTGCGGGCGCATGCGGGGGCTCCGGCGAAAAGGAGGCGATTGTACGAGGCACGAACCCGTTCCAATCGACGACCCGTTGCCAGCACGCGCCGAAGTGCGCTCTGCTAGCGCGTCCGCGCCCTAGCATGGGCTTCATGGTGTCCGCCCCCCACATGACTGGCCTCAAACGCTTCTTCGCTTCGCCGGCGCGGCTGTTCTGGGCGCTGCAATCGATCGGCTGGCTCGGCTATTTCAGCCTGCATTACCTGGCCGCGATGGGGCACGGCAAGCCCTGGGACTACGTCTGGGTGTCGGCCGCGGCAACCGCGATCGGCTTTGGCGTGACCAGCCTGCTGCGCCTGGGCTATCGAGCAATCTGGCACCTGCCGACCGGGCGCATGATCGCGGCGGCCTGCCTGCTGCTGACGCTCGCGACCGCGATCTACTCGCTGACCTACGCCGAGGCGGTGTTCCGCTGGTGCTTCGAATGCCGTCCGGAAAGCCTGCTCGGCTACATAGGCTACTTCGGCTCGGCGCTGTACGTGATGTTGTCCTGGAGCGGCCTGTATTTCGGCATCAAGTTCAGCCGCGAAATCGCCCACGAGCGCGAGAACGCGCTGCGCGCCAACGCGACCGCGCACGAAGCGCAGCTCAAGATGCTGCGTTATCAGCTCAATCCGCACTTCCTTTTCAACACACTGAATGCGATTTCGACGCTGGTGCTCGACAACCAGAACGCGACCGCCAACCGCATGGTCACGGGCCTGTCGGCGTTCCTGCGCCATTCGCTCGACTCCGATCCGATGCTGCGCGTCACGCTCGAGGAAGAACTCGAGGCGCTGTCGCGCTACCTCGGTATCGAGCAGATCCGCTTCGGCGAGCGCCTGCGCGTCGTCATCGACGCGAGCCCGGCGGCGCGCCGCGCGCTCGTGCCGAGCCTGATGCTGCAGCCGCTGATCGAGAACTGCATCAAGCACGCGATCAGCCGGCGCATCGAAGGCGGCACGGTCGCGGTGCGCGCGACCGTCGTCGACGACTGTTTGCGGATCCGGGTAGAGGACGACGGCCCGGGCCTGCCCGAGGAATGTCACGGCAACGGCAATGGAGTCGGTCTCGCCAACACGCGCGAGCGGCTCAAGGTGCTGTACGGCGCGAAGCAGGGCGTCAACGTCCGCACGCGCGACGCAGCCGAAGGCGGCGGCGTCGAGGTCGCACTGCATCTTCCCTACGAAACCCGGAGCGAGGCGTGATCCGCACTCTGATCGTCGACGACGAACCGCTGGCCCGCCGCGGGCTGGAACTGCGCCTGGACGCGCATGCCGACATCGAGATCGTCGGCCAGGCCGGCAACGGCCGCGAAGCCGGCTTCGCCATCGCGGCGCTGAAACCGGACCTGATGTTTCTCGACATCCAGATGCCGGAAATGGACGGCTTCGCTCTGCTGCGCTCGCTGCCGACCGAAACGCTGCCGCTGACCGTGTTCGTGACCGCGTACGACCAGTACGCGCTCGACGCGTTCGCGGCCTGCGCGGTCGACTATCTGTTGAAGCCGGTCGAGGAGCAGCGTCTGGCTCAGGCGCTCGACAGCGTACGCGAGCGCCTGCAGTCGCGTGCCGCCGGCGGCGACCGCGACAAGTTGCTGCGCCTGCTGGCGCGCATGTCGGGCAAGACCGACCTGACCCTGGCCGACGCGCTCGCCCAGGACGCGGGCGAGTCGTCGACCCCGCAGCGCCTCGCGATTCGCGACGGCAACCGCACGGTGCGGCTCGATCCGGAGTCCATCCGCTGGATCGACGCGGCCGGCGACTATCTGTGTATCCACACCGCGGCCGAGAACTTCGTGATCCGCGCAACCATGCGCGACATGGAGCAGCGCCTGGATCCGCGGCGCTTCCAGCGCATCCACCGCTCGACCATCGTGAACCTCGCCTGCGTGCGCGAGCTGCGCTCGCACCTCAACGGCGAATATTTCGTGACGCTGGAGTCCGGACAGACCCTGAAGCTGTCGCGCAGCTACAAGGACAAGGTGCACCTGCTGCACTGAGCCGCCGCCACGCGTCCGGATCCGCCGATTCGTACGTGGACGGCGTTCGGAACCGCCGGGCCGGACGACCGCCGCGCTGCGTTCGACCAACCTGGATCCCTCCGGTAGACGAAGGGTTCGGGCGATGGCATCGACGACGGGGTCATGGGCGCGCCGCTGCGCACATCTGGTGTTTGCCGTGCTGTGTGTGGCCGTGGCCGCCTACGCGTTTCATTTTCTTTATGGCGAGTTCCGGCCGCGCAACCCCTTCGACCGGCGTTTCGCGGTCGGCGGCATCGCGGTGCCGGCGCATTT
>CAMLLF010000643.1 GCA_946480705.1 uncultured Lysobacteraceae bacterium
CGCGCGCAGCTCGCCGAGCGCGGCGCCCATCGCCTGCGCGTTTTCCATCAGCGCGCTCTCGGTGACCTCGACCTCGAGCGTGCCGCGCGCCAGGGCGCCGGTGCCCAGCAGTTCGGCAAGGCGCTCGCTTAGCTCGCCGCGGATCAGCTGGTGCACCGACACGTTCACCGCCAGCGTCGGCAACACCAGCCCCGCGGCGTGCCAGTCGCGCAGCTGCCGGCAGACGACGTCGACCAGCCACAGGCCCACCGGCTCGATCATGCCGGTGTCCTCCAGGATCGGGATGAACTCCGCCGGCGCCTCGGCGCTGCGCCAGCGCAGCAGCACCTCGGCGCCCGACACCTGGCCGGTGGCGACGTCGACCTGCGGCTGGAACGCAGGCGACAGCTCGCCGGCCTCCAGCGCGGCGCGCAGGCTGGTCTCGAGCGCGAGCCGGCGCGACACCTGCGCCACCATCTCCGGCTGGAACGCGCGCTGGGTGTTGCGGCCGCCGTTCTTGGCGAAGTACATCGCCGAGTCGGCGTATTGCACCAGCAACGCCGGATCGCGCGTGTGCGCCGGGAACAGGCTGATGCCCACCGACAGCGTCACCACCACGTCGGAGCCTTCCACCCGCAGCGGGCGCGCGAAGGCCTCCAGCAGCGACTGCGCCACCGCCACCGCCTCGTGCTCGTGGCGCACGCGCGGCAGCACCACGGTGAACTCGTCGCCGCCCAGGCGCGCCAGCTTGGCCTCGGCCGGCAGCGCGTCGCGCAGGCGCTGCGCGGCGTGCACCAGCACCTGGTCGCCGAAACGGTGGCCGAGCGAGTCGTTGATGTTCTTGAAGCGGTCGAGATCGACGAACAGCACGGCGAACATTTCGCCCGTGCGATGCGCTTCGTTGATCGTGGTTTCAAGACGGTCGTTGAACAGCAGGCGGTTCGGCAGACCGGTCAGCGCGTCCTGCAGCGCCTTGGCCTTGCCCTGGTCGCGCGAGCGGCGCAGTTCGAGTTCGAGCGCGAGCCGTCCCGCGGCGACGCGCAGCGTGTCGACGATCGTCGTGGATTCGGGCAGTGCGGAGCGCCGTCCGAGCAGCAGTGCGCCGAGCACGGTGCGGCGCTCGTCGCGCAGCGGCAGGCCGACGAAGGCCTCGAAGCGCGTGAAGCCGAGGAAGGAATCTCGCTCGACGCGTTTCCATGCTTCGGCCAGGTGGATCACGCTGCTGCCGTCGAGCACCTGACGCAGCGTCGGCTGCTTCAGCGGATCGGGCGCGTCGCCGGGCATGCTGACGCGCTGGTACAGCGTGATCGGCTGGACCTCGTGCGGCTGGTCGGCGCGCGAGGAAACGAGCGTGACGTAGTCGAGTTCGAGCCAGTCGACGAGCAGACGCACGATCTGCTTCACGCCTTCGTCGCCGGCACCGACTTCGATCGCCTCCGCGAGCAGGCCCAGCGACTGCTGCAGCCGGCCGAGTTCGCCGAGGTCGCGCAGAATCGTGAAGTGGACGAGCTTGCCGGCGCGCACCGCGAGCCGCGACACGACCTCGACCGGATAGCTGCCGCCGTCGGCGCGCGGTTTCTGGCAGCGATAGCGCACGCTGCCTTCGCGCGTGAGGCGCGCATTCAGTTCGACGCGCTGCTCGCGCGTGTGGCTCTTGCTGATGATGTCGAGCGAATGGCCGACGACCTGCGGCGCCGGGAAACCCGAACGCTGCAGGAATACCGGATTGACCTCGATGATCTTGCCGGTCTTCGGATCGGAGATCACGAGTTCGTCGAGGCTGCCTTCGAACGCGAACTGATAACGGTCTCCGCCGGCCGGGCGTCCCGGCGCGTCGGGTGTCGCGGTACCGCCGCGCGCGAGCACCAACGCCTGGCGCACGCGCGCGAGCGCCTCGGCGCCGTCCACCGGCGAGCGCAGCCAGTCGATGACGCCCGGCGGCATGCGCGCCCAGTCCCAGTGCCGCTCGGCCGTATCGGCCGGCAGCAGTCCGATCACCGGCACGCGCGCCAGGCGCTCGTCGCCCTTCATCTGCGTGCAGAACGCGACGGCCTCGCGCGCCGCACCGACGAACTCGATGAGCACGACGTCGATGTCGGGATCCTGATTCAGGAATGCGAGCGCCTGATGGAGATCCTTCGCGGTGTAGATCGCGTCGAAATTCTGTCCGTCCAGCGTGGCGAACAGCACGCGCCGGTGTGCGCGGTTCGTCGCGACGATGAGTACCGAGCCCTGGCCTCTTTCCTCTCGCGCCATCAGATCACCCAGCGTCCATCGCGCAGGCGCGGACGCTGCGGCATCACGCGCTCGAAGCTCAAGTGTTCGGTCACGTCCTCGAGGCTGTCGGGCATGGTCAGCGTACCGCCGATGAAGACGACCTTGCGTTCGTTGCCGCCCTTGGCGCGGCCGATCTGGCGCAGCAGGCCGATGTTCGGCGGGCGCAGATGGCCTTCGGCGCCGACGAACAGATAAATTCCGAAATGCATGCTTTGCAGGATGTAGCGCAGCGCGTCGGCCATGCGCTTGGAGCCCGGCACGCGCACTTCGCCTTCGCGCAGCGAACTGATGCCGAGATCGTCCTGCCATTGATAGATGGACTGCCCGCTGCGCAGCGCGAACTGACGAAACTGCGCGAGCACGTCGGCGACGTCGCCGGTCTCGACCACGACCAGATTCTGCTTCGACGCGATGACGCGGTCGAACAGTCGGGAACTCAGTTGGCTCTCGGTGGTTTCGACGTTCACGCGCTGAAGACTGCCCCTTGCCTGTCTTGCTGCGACCCTGCGATTGCGGCCGACATTATCCCTACCTTCGCGGATTGACCAGAGGCGCAGCCAGCACGGATCATAGCCCGCCCCTACCAGATCAGCCGCGCCATGTTCGAAGGACTCCGCTTCTCCCACTGGAAGACCGAACGCGGCAGCGACGGCATCGTCGTGCTGAGCTTTGACCGAGCCGGTGCCAGCGTCAATACATTCTCGCGCGCCGTCCTCGACGAACTCGGCGAGATCATCGAGCGTCTGTCGATCGAGCCGCCGAAGGGCGTGATCGTCCGCTCGGCCAAGAGTGCGGGCTTCATCGCCGGCGCCGACATCCGCGAGTTCGAGC
>CAMLLF010000644.1 GCA_946480705.1 uncultured Lysobacteraceae bacterium
AACGACTGCGCAGGATCGGCGGCGATTTTCTTGTGCGCGAGGTCGAGCCGGGCGTCGAGTTCGGACGTGCTGGCCGCGACGACGGCGAGGCGTACCGCGGCGGTGTGATCGAACGCATCGCGCGAGGAGCGTGCGAGCGACGACAGCGCAACACTGCTCGCGCACGATCGACGCAGCTGCGCGACCTGTTCGACGAGCGCGTCGGCATTCGGCGCACTCAGCGCAACGAGATCGTGCGACTGGGTCGCGAGCCTTTCGGCGCGCGGCGCCGCGCCGACGTATTCCTCGAGCGCGAGATGGAAATTCGAACCACCGAATCCGAACGCGCTGACCGCTGCGCGGCGCGGATGCGCCGCGTCGCGGATCCACGGTCGCGCCGACGTGTTCAGATAGAACGGGCTTTGCGCCAGCGCGAGATTCGGATTCGGTGTATCTGCCTTGATCGTCGGCGGCAGCACCTTGTGGTGCAGCGCCATCACCGCCTTGAACAGACCCGCGGCGCCCGCGGCCGCCTTGGTATGACCGATCTGGCTTTTCACCGACCCCAGCGCGCACCACTGCGTGCGCGCGGCATCCGCTTCGGCGTAGACGCTGCGCAAGCCTTCGAACTCGGCGACGTCGCCGGCCTTGGTGCCGGTGCCGTGCGCCTCGACGAGTTCGATGGTCTCCGGACCGAAGCCGGCCTGCGCGTAGGCGCGGCGCAAGGCGACCGCCTGCCCCGCCGACACCGGCGCATACACGGACTTCGCACGACCGTCCGACGAGGTGCCGACACCGCGCAGCACCGCGTAGATGCGGTCGCCGTCGCGCTCGGCGTCGGACAGACGCTTCAACGCGACCATGCCGAGCCCTTCGCCGAGCATCGTGCCGTCGGCCTGGTCCGAGAACGGCCGGCAGTCGCCGCTGGGCGACAACGCCGGCGTCTTGGAGAAACACATGTACATGAAGATGTCGTTGAGCGTGTCGACGCCGCCGCTGATCACGAGATCGGAATCGCCGAGCTGCAGCTCGTTGACCGCCATCTGGATCGCGGAAAAACTCGACGCGCACGCCGCATCGGTCACGCAGTTGGTGCCGCCCAGACCGAGCCGGTTCGCGATGCGGCCGGCGACGACGTTGCCGAGCAGTCCCGGGAACGACGCTTCCTGCCACGGCACATAATTCGCGGCGATGCGTTCGCAGGCAGCCTGCACCTCGTCTTCGGGCAGGCCGGTTTCGCGCAGCGCCTTCTGCCAGACCGGGCGCTGCAGGCGCGATACCAGCGAGAACAGCAATTCCTGCGCGCTCGTGACGCCGAGGATCACCGAGATGCGCGAGCGGTCCATCGTCTCGAACTGATCGCGCGCGGCGTCTTCGAGCACCGCGCGCGCCGCGATCAGCGCGAGCAGCTGCGACGTGTCGCTCGCGGGAATCGTCGACGGCGGGATACCCCAGCCGAGCGCATCGAAATCCATCGGCGCGAGAAAACCGCCGCGGCGTGCGTAGGTCTTGTCCGGCGCCGAGGGATCGGCATCGTAGTAATCGTCGATGCGCCAGTGCGTAGCCGGCACGTCGGTCAGCAGATCCTTGCCGGCAAGGATGTCGCGCCAGAAGCCGTTCGCGTCGTGCGAGCCGGGAAAGATCGCGCTGACGCCGACGATGGCGATCGGCTGGCGCTGCGGGGAACTCATGCGAGAGGCCTCGGACGGAAATCGAACGCTGCGGTTGGGATCGGCAAACCGAAGGTGCGCAACTGCTGCGCGCGCGTGAGTACCGCGGCGCCTTCCAAAAGATTCAGCGCGACCTGGACGGCGGTGCGCTTCGCGGGCGCTTCAAGGAAACTGCCCGCAACCCAGCGGTTGAACGCGCCCATCGCAGGGCCGCACCAGATCTGGAAATCGGTCAGCCGCTCGGTCACGCCGTCGATCGCCCAGCGGCTGGAAAGACCGAGGTAGGAGCGGAACACGAGCGCCATGCGGTGCTTCGGATCCGACTCGGCGCGAGCGACCTGCGAGGGATCGCGCGAGGACCAGAACGCGCGCGTCGAGGCCCAGGACTCCTCGAAGCTCGCACGCAGCATGTCCTTCTCGATCTTCGCGCGCTCGGCCGCCGGAATCGCGTCGAGCGACGGATAGGCGCGGTAGATCTCGTAGAGCTTCTTCGCGCGGATCGCGAACATCGTGCCGCGACGCAGGACCTGCACGTCGACGCCCATCTCGAACATGTCGGCCGCCGGCGCCATGATCACGTCGGCCATCGAGGCTTGCGCGAGCATCGCGCGCGCGCCGGCGCCGAGGCCCGATTCCACGCACGCCTGGTTCACCGAGCCGGTCTGCACGTAGGCCGCGCCGAGCGCAAAGGCCGACGCGAGCGCGCCGGGCGTACCGAGGCCGCCCGCAGCGCCGACGCGGATCGGACGCGCGTAGCGCTGCTCGGCCATGATGCGATCGCGCAGCGCCATGATCGTCGGCAGCAGCGCGGCCAGCGGACGGTTGTCGGTATGGCCGCCGGAATCCGCTTCGCAGGTGATGTCTTCGGCCAGCGGCACGCGCGCGGCGAGATCGGCTTCGGCGCGCGTGATCTCGTTGCGCGCGACCAGCGCGTCGAGGATCGCGGCCGGCATGGGCGCCATGAACGGCTTCGCCACTTCCTCGCGCGAGACCTTCGCGAGCACGCGATGGCGGCGATGAATCGTGCCCGTGCCGTCGACCGTGAGACCGGTCGCCGCATAGCGCACGATCGCCGGTGTGAGGCCCATGAACGCCGACGCCTCGACGCAGCGCACGCCGCGCCGGATGAAGAGATCCGCGACCGCGTCCTCGATCGCGGGCTCGCTCGGACTGTGGATGAGGTTCACGCCCCAGGGCAGCCCGCGCGGATCGAGTTCGCGCGCCAGTTCGTCGACCGCGGCTTCGACGCGCGCCGGCGACAGACCCGCGGCACCGAAAAAGCCGAGGCAACCCGCGCGCGCCATTTCGATCACGAGCCGCGTCGTGGCGATGCCGTTGGCCATCGCCCCGGCGACGTAGGGAAAGCGCGTGCCGTGCATCTCGTTGAAGGTGCGGTCGCCGAGCCACTCGGGATACAGCGGCGGCAGCATGC
>CAMLLF010000645.1 GCA_946480705.1 uncultured Lysobacteraceae bacterium
GCGGTGCTGCACGGACTGCTGACGGCACCGGCCCGGGCTGCGCTCGCGCAGTGCATCGCGGACGCGAACGCTGCCGTCGGCGACACGGCCGTACGCGCCGCATTGCGCGCGCTGAACGTGCAGGCGCAGTCGCTGGCCGCCGATCCGGCGCAGGCAGAACCGGCGAGCTGGGCGCGCAGCCTTGCCCTGCAGTGCGCCGACGCCGAACCGGACGCAACGCCGGCGGCGGATCAGGCGGAGCGGCTGCGCGTTCTCGCCGAGCGCGCCGCGCGGTTTGCCGAGCTCGACTACGAGTTCCTCTACGACCGCACGCGGGATCTGTTCTGCATCGGCTTCAACGTCACCGATCATCGGCGCGACAGCGGCTACTACGACCTGCTGGCCTCCGAGGCGCGGCTGGGGATTTTCGTCGCCATCGCCCAGGGCCGCATCCCGATTCGCGGCTGGTTCTCGCTCGGCCGCCTGCTGATGCAGGCCGGCGGCTCGCCGGTGCTGCTGTCCTGGAGCGGCTCGATGTTCGAGTACCTGATGCCGAACCTGGTCATGCCGGCGTATCCGGGCTCGTTGCTGGCGCATACGGGCCGCGCCGCGGTCGCACGCCAGATCGCCTACGGGCATGAGCGCGGCGTGCCGTGGGGCGTATCCGAATGCGGCTACAACCTGACCGATGCCGCCAACAACTACCAGTACCGCGCCTTCGGCGTGCCCGGCCTGGGCCTGCAGCGCGGCCTGGCGCAGGAACTCGTGATCGCGCCTTACGCCTCTGCCCTCGCCTTGCTCACCGCCCCCAACGCCGCCGCAGCCAACCTGCAGCGCCTGCGCGACCTGGGCTGGCTGGGCAGCTATGGCTACTACGAGGCGATCGACTACACCGCCACGCGCCTGCCGCCCGGGCAATCCCGCGCCGTGGTGCGTTCCTACATGGCGCATCACCAGGGCATGACCCTGCTGGCGCTGGCGCACGTGCTGCTGGACCGGCCGATGCAACGCCGCTTCGAGACCGATCCGCAGGTGCAATCCGCACTCTTGCTGCTGCAGGAACGCGTGCCGCGCGCGAGCGGCCAGACCGCCAGCGACCCGCGCCTGGTCGACCTGCGCGAGCAGGCCGACACGCCGTCGATACCGCTGCGCGTGTTCGACCGGCCCGACCCGGATTCGCCGGCCGTACAGCTGCTCTCCAACGGCCGCTACCAGGTCATGCTCACCAGTGCCGGCGGCGGCTACAGCCGTTGGCACGACATTGCGCTCACGCGCTGGCGCGAGGACTCGACCCGGGACGCCTGGGGCTGCTACGCCTACCTGCGCGACGTGAACAGCGGACAGGTCTGGTCCACCGCATTCCAGCCGACGCTGCGACCTGACGAGACCTACGCGGCAACCTTCACCGAAGCCTGCGTCGAATACCGCCGCCGCCACGACGACTGGGAGACGCATACCGAAATCGTCGTGTCGCCCGAAGACGACATCGAGCTGCGCCGCACCCGCATCACGAACCTGTCCGCCATCGAACGCGTGCTCGAGTTCACCAGCTACGCGGAAGTCGTGCTGGCGCCGGCCATCGCCGACAGCCTGCATCCGGCCTTCAGCAAATTGTTCGTCCAGACCGAAATCGTCGCGGCACGCAACGCGATCCTGTGTTCGCGCCGTCCGCGCGACCGGCGCGACACGCCGCCCTGGCTGGTGCACCTGCTGGTCGTGCGCGAAGGCGAAAGCCTCGCCGTGTCCTATGAAACCGACCGCGCGCGCTTCGTCGGCCGCCGTCGCGACACGGTTTTTCCGGCTGCGCTGGAGCGCGACGCCGTGCTGTCGGGTACCGACGGCTCGGTGCTCGATCCCATCGTCGCGATCCGTCACCGCATTCGTCTGGCGCCCGAGGCGACGGCGCAGATCGATCTGGTCGTCGGCGTCGGGACCAACCGCGAACATTGCCTGCAACTGGCGGACAAGTACCGCGACCGCCGCCTCGCGGACCGTGTCGTCGACCTCGCCTGGACGCACAGCCAGATGGCGCTGCGCCAGCTCAACATCAGCGAAGCCCAGGCGCAGACCTATGCCCGCCTGGCCGGACGCCTGCTCTACAGCCATGCATCGCTGCGCGCCGATGCGCAGTCGGTATTGCGCAACCGGCGCGGCCAGCCCGGCCTGTGGGCGCATGCGATTTCCGGCGATCTGCCGATCCTGCTGGTACAGATCGGCGACATCGCCAACCTGGCGCTGGTGCGCGAAGCGCTGCAGGCGCATGCCTATCTGCGCATGAAGGGGCTGGCCGCCGACCTCGTCATCTGGAACGAGGAGCGCGCCGGCTACCGGCTGGACCTGCGCGACGCGCTGATGGGCATGGTCGCCGCGACCGTGGAGTCGAGCCTGCTCGACCGGCCGGGCGGCGTTTTCGTACGCGCAGGCGAGCAGATCTCGCACGAGGACCGGCTGTTGCTGCTGGCCGTGGCGCGCATCGTGCTCGACGATCGCAAGGGCGGGCTCGGCGAACACCTGCGACGCCGTCCGGCCGCCGAAGCCCCGGTACCGCGGCTCGTGCCGAACGAACCCGAGCGCGCCGCACCGCCCGCCGCGGTACCGGCGGCGGCCCCCGCGCTCCTGCTCTACAACGGTCACGGCGGCTACTCTGCCGACGCGCGCGAATACGTGATCGTCAGCCGTCCCGGCGAGGCCACGCCCATGCCCTGGGCCAACGTCATCGCCAATCCGGACTTCGGCTGCGTCGTGTCGGAAGCCGGTACCGGCTATACCTGGCGCAGCAATGCGCACGAATACCGTTTGACCCCGTGGCACAACGATCCGCTGGCCGATGCCGCCGGCGAAGCCTTCTACGTGCGCGACGAAGAGAGCGGGCGCTATTGGTCGCCCACGCTGCTGCCCGCGCGCGGCACCGGCGACTACGTCACGCGGCATGGATTCGGCTACAGCGTGTTCGAGCACGACGAGGCCGGCATCCACAGCGAGATGACGGTGTTCGTCGCGATGGACGCGGCGGTGAAGTTCACGCGGGCCTCGGCCATGTACTTCACCCGCGAGGCGCTGGAGCAGGCCACCAGCGAACTCGTCGCGCGCCACCGGGC
>CAMLLF010000646.1 GCA_946480705.1 uncultured Lysobacteraceae bacterium
ACGCGAGCGTCGAACCCGACGGCCGCGACACGACGCGCACGCACGGACAGATCCTGCTCGGCCTGCGCCGCAGTGCCGAGGGCATACGCGTGACCGAGCTGCGGCACAGCGTGGGGCGCTGAGATGGATCCGCGCCGCGCCCGCCCGCATTCGACGAACCCGCTGCCGCTCCGGCTGCTGCTCGCCGGCATCGCCGCGCTCGTCGCGTGGAAGGCCGCGACGACGGCGGCGCCGGGACTGCTTCCGGGCATGACCGCCGAGCGCGCACTTGCACTCGACCCGGGCAACACGCGCGCGGCGCTCGCGGTCGCGCGAGGCCGCGCGTCCGCCGATGCGCAAACGCAAGCAGCGCGCGCGCTGCTGCATGACGCGCTCGCGCGCGCGCCGCTCGACGGACGCCTGCTGCGCGAACTCGCCGTGCTCGCCGGGATCGAGACGCCGCAGGGCCAGGCACTGCTGCAGGCGGCGCTGCGGCTGCGGCCGGCCGACGTGCAGACGCGCGCCTGGCTCGCCGACAGCGCGCTCGTGCGCGACGACATGGCCGCAGCGGCGATGCACGTCGACGCGATACTGCGCGTCGCGCCGCAGCGCGCGGCACAGCTGTTTCCGCTGATGCAGCAATGGCTGCGCCGCGACGCGGGCTTGCAGGCGCTCGTGCCGGTGTTCGCCGCAGCCCCGGCCTGGCGCACCGGATTCTTCGCCGCGGCCCCGGCGCCGCCGCAGCGCGAGACGCTGCATGCGATGGCTCGGCTGCTGCTGGCCCTGCGCGCGAGCGCGGCGCCGGCCGATCTGCGCGAAGGCGTCACCGTCGTCGACCGGCTGCTGCACGGCGGCGAGGTCGAGCGCGCGTGGCTGCTGTGGCTCGCCTTGCAGCCGCCGGCCGAACGCAGCGGTCCGCTGCTGCGCAACGGCGATTTCGAACGGCCCGGTCTCGGCAGCGGCTTCGACTGGATCCTGCGCGGCGCCGGCAGCACCGCCTCGCTGCGCCGCGCTCCGCAGGGCTCGCAGGCCTTGCGCGTGCGCTTCGACCAGCGTCCGCTGCAGGGCGCGAGCGCCGCGCAGACGCTGCTGCTCGCACCAGGCGGCTACCGGCTCGAGGGCCGGCTGCGGCTCGAGGCGATCGAGCGCAGCGACCAGCTCGAATGGCGCGTCGACTGCATCGCGCCGCAGCCGCGCGCGCTCGCCGCGGCAGCGCTGCCGGCGACGGCCGCGGACTGGACCGGCTTCGCGCTCGAATTCCGCGTACCGCCCGACTGCAGCGCGCAGCGCCTGCAGCTGCAGGCGCGCGGCACGGCCCTGCGTCTCGCCGGTACGGCCTGGTTCGACGATTTCGATCTGCGCGCCGCCGCGCCGGCAAAGGCGGCGCCATGACCCGACACGCATTCCACTTGTCTATTCATGAACATGGCAGCACAGCGACGGCTGCGCTGCCGCCGACGGGAGAAGCCGATGAAACCGCCTAGCGTATTCGCCCTGGCGTTGTACTGCGCCAGCTCCTGCGCCGTCGCCGACGGCACCGCCGCGCCGGCCCTGCCGGTCGCCAACATCGCCGGCGTCGGCGGCCAGGCGCTGCTCGTCCAGGGTGCCCATGTCGCGCCGGCGACGAACGGCGCCGCGCTGTATCCCGGCGACCGCCTGATGACGCTCGAAGACGCGCAGGTGCTCGTCGCCTTCGCCGACGGCTGCCATCGCCGTCTCGACCCCGATTCGCTGCTGACGATCGGCGAACAACCCGACTGCGGCGGCGGCGCGGGCGTCGTGTCGTTCCGCCAGGCGATCGGCGAAGCCGGCGGCACGAAAAAGGACGACGACGACACGGCCGCCGTCGTCGTCGACGCCGGTAACGCGGACACGACGGTCACCTCGCTGACGCCGGGCCAGCGCTGGGCGGTCGCCGCGGCGCTGCTCATTCCGGCGCTCTACTACTGGGATCGCAACCGCGACGACGATGACGATCGCCCGCCCGTCAGCCGCTGAGCGCGTCGCGGCAATGCCGGGTCGCGCGGCACAGGCGGCCGCGCGGTCGCCGGCGCTGACGCTGAGCCGCGTCGAACCGGCCTGCTGGCTGCTGCTCGCCGCCGGCGTGCTGCTCGGCGGGTCGTCGTTCTTTTCGTGGCGCGACAGTGTGCTCGCACTGCTCGCGCTGCCGGTGCTGCTGCTCGCGCTGTGGCCGCGGCAGCACGCGACCGACGCGCTGGGCGTACCGGCCGGTGCCGCGCTCGCGCTTTCGCTGCTGCCGCTGCTCTGGCTGGTTCCGCTGCCCGCCGCATGGATCGCTGCGCTGCCGGGACGCGCCGCGCTGCTGCAGCCGGCGCTGGCCGAACTCGGCGCGGACGCGTGGCTGCCGCTGAGCCTGCAGCCCGAAGGAACCTGGCAGGCCTGGCTCAAGACGATTGCGCCGCTCGCGCTGTTCGTCGCCGCGCTCGGCGCGGGCGAGGCCGCATGCCGCCGGCTGCTGCTGGCCGTGCTCGGCCTCGCCGTGCTGCTCGCGCTCTGGTCGCTGCTGCAGCTCGCCGCGCCCGCCGACAGCGCACTGCACTGGTACGGCGCCGACCCGGCCGTCCGCGGTGGAGCGGCGCTCGCCAATCGCAGCCACCTGGCCGGTCTCGTCGCGCTCGCGCTGCCGCTCGCCGCGCTGCGTGCGCTCGATGCGCACGCCGCCCCGCCGCAGCGCCTCGCCGGCGCCGTCGCGCTGCTGCTGTTCGCCGCGGCGCTGCTCGCGACGCGTTCGCGCGCCGGCGCCTGCCTGCTCGTGCTGCAGGCCGTCGCGCTCGGACTCTGGTGCCTGCGGCGCCAGTCCGCACGCACACTGATCGTCGCCGTCGCAGTACTCGCGGTCGCGGCCGTCCTGATTCTTCCCGCGGCCGGACCGCGGCTGCTGCAGGGGTTCGAGCTCAATCTCGCCGACGGCCGCGCGGAACTGCTGCGGCGCGCGGTCGCGGCCGCGGCGACGTTCGTTCCGCTGGGCAGCGGACCCGGCACGTTCGCGAGCGTCTTCGCGACCTTCGTGATGCGGCAGTTCTTCATCGCCCTGCCAGTGGAGCTGGAGGAGGCCGCCAAGATCGACGGCCT
>CAMLLF010000647.1 GCA_946480705.1 uncultured Lysobacteraceae bacterium
TGATAACGTGATGCAGCGGAACGCATCGAAGTCGCTCGTCGTCCACGTCGGCGAGCGTCCATCGCTGGGGTATTGCAGCGGCGGATAGGTCCCGTCGAGCAGCAACAGCTCCTTTTCGCCCTTGCCGGGAATCACGACCTTGTTACCGGACCAGACTTCGACGGCCGCGACGCCCCCGCTCGTGCGCGGCGAAAAATATTGGCTGCACCGCGGCTGCTGCGTTGAAGCGCCGAGCGGAATGTTCCACTTATAGATCGAATCGAACGTGCCGTAGATGTGCGGTACTTCGATGTCCCAGTTCGCCATGCCGCCGTACGGATTACCAGGGCCGCCGCGCGGATCAAAGAATTGGTCGCCGACGAGAGTCGAGATCGAGTAGCGGCGGCTCAGTTGTACCGGCAGAGCATTGTTGCCGGGAATGTCGATGTCGATATGACGGAACGAGGTCTGGCCTGTGTACAATGATACTTCGTCGCCGAACAGCTCGGATCCCAATGCCGAGAGTTGTTCGGACGCACGCAGACGCTTGTCATATTCGACGTAGACCGGGACGTCACCGTTGCCCCCGCCCTGAGCAAAGGATTCCGGAATCGATACGCCTTGATATGTCGTCGGCTCCGGCACCTGAGCCGCGGACAATGCGCTGAATAGCACGCCCAACGCTAAGAAGCCGGCGCGTACAGGCTTGCAGAAATAGTCAGACATACAACCTTCCTTGATCGGGTTCTACGAAGGAGAAAACGCGCCCGTTTCCTGCGAGGACGCGGTCGAGCCGAACGGGCTGTCGGCGGGTGGCCAAGTGCGATGCGTCTGCATTCAAGCCGCTTCGGATTGCGGCGGTGTGAATCGAGCGTTATTCCAAACGCTTTCCTTTCAGCTGTTGAAACTCCGCTTCGGTAGCGACGGTTGACTTCGTGCGATGCGCAGCCGTCCGGAAGGCGTCGGCACTGCGGAAATGAGTAGTGTGGCTGTGCGGCGTATCTCACGCTGAGATTGCGGTTTCGACGCAAGAATGAGGTGGCGCGAGGTCGGGAGATGGCTGTCTGCTCTACGGATTGATTTTGACTGCCAGAACTGTCGCATCGTGGTCGAACCTCTCACCGGAATGATGCGAGACGCCATCGGCAGTCAACACCGCGGCCTGTGGCGACGACGCAGTGTCCGTCTTCGTCTTGCGCAACGAAGTCGGACTATTCTGAGAGAGTTCTGGGAAATTTCTGAGGCGAGTCAATTCGGACCGGCACCAGCGGCGTGAGCTGGCGGTAACGGTTAGAAGCTCCCTCGCGCTCTCGGTAGGAATGAATGACAGCACGGTGCCTGCGCCAGCGTGACCGCGAGGCAGAAAAGTCCTTGTTCAGCACCGCGTATGAAGCTAGTCGGCGTGACGAATCCAGTTCCGCATGGGGTGGCCGGCGGCGGTTCAGCTACTGGCCATGTGTAAGACAAGGCGTGCGCTGACGTCAATCGCGTGCCGGATAAAACCCCGCAGGTCAGCGCTTTCTCACGGCAGGCTGCGGAGCGGCCCGCAAACTGGCACCGGGTCTTCTCAGAACCCGTGAGATGCGAGCGACTACCGGTTGGCAGCCAAGACACCCAGTGCTATCGTCCTGGCGACCTCATTGTGGTCATGTATACCGCCCTTGGAGCCTCGATGAACCCGACCACTTCGCTCGAAAAATGGATAGTTACCGCCGGTGCTGTACTAGCGGCCGCATGGCTCTTCACCCTTTCCCCCACTACCTTTGCTGGAACGGCGCTTGACGTAGCGCTCACCGTTTTCGCATTTGCCGTCATTGTGGGAGGCCAGATTTTTTTCCGCGTTCGAGCGGAATGCGTAGTGGCGACGGCTGTTCTAGCAGGCTGTCGAGAAACCCGACGATCAAGGCACAATCATAGGCCCGATCAATCGCGAAGCCATCGATGCGTAGCGCCGATATCCAGCAGCTAGGAATGTTCTCGTACGTATCTGTGGATGCTCGGGTGCCTACGGATCATCCGATCCGGAAACTGCGTGAGTTGGTGGACGGCGTGTTGCGCGAGATGGACGGTCTGTTCGAGGCGCGTTATGCGAAGACGGGACGACCCTCGATTCCGCCGGAACGTCTGCTGCGCGCGTCGTTGTTGCAGGTGGTGTACAGCGTGCGCAGCGAGCGCCTGCTGATGGAGCAGCTGGACTACAACCTGCTGTTTCGCTGGTTCGTCGGATTGAATGTCGACGATCCGGTCTGGGATCACTCGACGTTCTCGTTCAACCGGGAACGGTTGTTCGATGAGGAAGTCGCACAGCAGTTCTTCGACAACACGGTGCTGGTGGCGCAGCTCAAGCAACTGACGAGCAATGAGCACTTCTCGGTAGATGGGACGCTGCTGGAGGCGTGGGCTTCGCACAACAGCTTCCGGCCGAAAGACGGTGGTGACGATGACGATGACGATTTTCGCGGTAAGCCGCGTAGCAACGACACGCACGAATCCTCGACCGATCCTGACGCTCGGCTGGCCCGCAAAGGCAAAGGCAAGGAAGCCAAGCTGAGTTACCAAGCCAATACGCTGATGGAGAATCGCAACGGCCTGCTGATGGGCGTGGACGTGTGCCATGCCACCGGCACCTCGGAGCGCGACGGCGCTTTGCGTCTGATCGACGAGATGTATCTGGGCAAGGACTGCACGCTGGGCGCCGACAAGGGCTACGACACACAAGAGTTCGTCGCTGCGCTGCAGAAACGAGGCATCCAGCCGCACATTGCGCGAAACACGGCTGGCCGTCGTAGCGCGATCAGCGATGCGATTGCGGCGACCGCTGGCTATGCCATCAGCCAGCAGATCCGAAAACGCATCGAGCAACCTTTTGGCTGGAGCAAAACGTTCGGCGGACTACGCAAATTGATGCGCATTGGGCTACCGGATGTAAGAGCATGGACACTCTGGGTGTTTGCTGCTTACAACCTGGTCCGCATCGGAGGTCTGGAGGAATGGTGGGAGCCTGCGCCGACTTGATGCGAGGCCAATGCGCTCCTGTCATTCTGACCATAACGCCAGCGCGATTGAGTGTGTCTATTGCGATGGCTGCAAA
>CAMLLF010000648.1 GCA_946480705.1 uncultured Lysobacteraceae bacterium
GCGTCGGCTTCAACGACAAGCTGTTCGCGCAGCGTCTGCCCGGCTGACATGAGCGCGGTTTTCGAACTCACCTGCGATCTGATCCGGCGAGCTTCCGTCACGCCGGACGATGCCGGCTGCCAGGCGCTGATCGGCGAACGCCTGCGGCGCGCGGGCTTCGCCGTCGAGCACCTGCGCTTCGGCGACGTCGACAATCTCTGGGCGACGCACGGCGGCGACGGCCCGGTGCTCGCGTTTCTCGGTCATACCGATGTCGTGCCGAGCGGACCGGCCGCGCAGTGGCGCAGTCCGCCGTTCGAGCCGGTGGTGCGCGACGGGCTGCTCCACGGTCGCGGCGCGGCCGACATGAAGGGCTCGGTCGCCGCGTTCGCGCTCGCGCTCGAAGCCTTCGTCGCACGGCACCCGTACCATCCCGGGCGCATCGCGCTGCTGCTGACCAGCGACGAGGAAGGCGTCGCGCGCGACGGCGTGCGCCGCGTCGCGGAGACGTTCCGCGCGCGCGGCGAGCGGCTCGACTGGTGCGTGGTCGGCGAGCCGTCCTCGAGCGCGCAGCTCGGCGACGTGATCCGCGTCGGGCGCCGCGGATCGCTGTCGGGCTACCTGACCGTGCACGGCGTGCAGGGACACGTGGCCTATCCGGAAAAAGCGAACAATCCGATCCACGCCTTCGGGCCGGCGCTGGCCGAGCTTGCCGCGACGCGCTGGGACGAGGGCAACGCGGATTTCCCGCCGACCTCGTTTCAGGTGTCCAACATCGCCGCGGGCACCGGCGCGACCAATGTGATCCCGGGCACGCTCGAGGTCGTGTTCAATTTCCGCTTCTGCACCGAGAGCAGTGCCGCGTCGCTGCAGGAACGCACCGAAGCGCTGCTGCGCCGCCACGGGATCGCGTTCTCGCTGCGCTGGGATCTGTCGGGCGAGCCGTTCCTGACGCGCGGCGGCCCGCTGCGCGAACGCACGATCGCGGCGATCGCCGAGGTCTGCGGCATCGAGACGCTCGCGAGTACCGGCGGCGGCACGTCCGACGGCCGCTTCATCGCGCCGCTCGGCGCCGACGTCGTCGAAGTCGGCCCGGTCAACGCGACGATCCACAAGCTCGACGAGCATGTCGCGCTGGCCGATCTGGAACGCCTGCCGGCGCTGTATCTCGCGATCGCCGAGAAGCTGCTGCTGCATGCGTGACTGCGCGCGCCGGTTCGTGCGTTGCGTTGCGCTGCTGTTGGCCGCGCCGGGCGTCGCGCTGCCGGCGGGCGCTGCGGAAACGACGCTCTGGTTCAACCGCGGCGCACTCGCGCCGCTCGGCATCGAACTCTCCGACACCTGCGGCGGCTGCGCCGACAGCGCCGTGCGCGCCGACTACCGCGAGCAGCGCTTTAGCGTCGTCGATCCGGCAACGCTGCGCTGGCGTCATGACGACGCCGGGCGTTTCGGCGCGCTCGACGACGGCAGCGTGCGGCACCGCGGCGGACCGCAGCTGCGCCTGCCGGACGGCGGGCTCGATCTTCGCGGCTTCGCGCTGCGCCGCCGCGGCAGCGCGCGGATGGGGCTCGAACTCGTCGATGCGGCCGGCACGGCCTGGTTCGCGCTCGACCACGCGCATGCCTACGCCGATGACGGCGCCCTGTCGCTGCGCCACATGGATCTGCGGCTCGGCGCTGCGCTCGCGCGGCGTCTCGGGCGACCGGAATGGAGCGGCCTGCTGGTCGGCGGCGCGCAGGTCGAGGGGCTCGGCGGCGGCCGGCCGCACGCCAAGGCCGCGGCGGTCTGTCCGCTGCAATGGCCTTCGGCCACGCGGCGCGCCGATGTGGAAATGCTGCGTCTCGCCGTGAACTGGGAAGAGCGCGAACCCGACGGCGTGAATTCCTATCGTTGTGGAAGAAGCGACGGCCTCGGCGCGCATACGCGCGTCTGCACGGCCGACAGCGACGACGGCCTCGTCGTGCTCGCGCCCGACGCGAGCCTGCGCAACGCCGGCGACGCGTCGGTGGCCTGGTACGCGAAGTTCTCCGCACCCGCGCCGCCGTATGCGAACGACCAGCATCCGTTCCTGGTCTGGAATCTCTATCGCCTGGACGCCGACGGCCGGCTGCGCCAGATCGGCGCCTCCGGCGCCAAGCACGCGTTCCACACCATCAACGCCGTCTGCGGCTGCGGCGAAGGCAACGTGCTGTATCCGGGCTGCGAGGACACCTACGGCGGCTTCAGCAACGACTTTCCGACCGGCCTCGCGCCGCGCCGGGAGATCGTGCCGTTCACCGCGCAGTGGGGACGCTGCGGGTCGATGTATGACAAGGACTGCGACGGCCGCCGCGACGCCGACGACGGCCTGCTGCCCGACGATGCGTACAACCGCGCCAAGCGTCTGGCCGTCCGCGAAAGCGAGCTGCTGCCGGCGCGCCATCCCGGCGCGCGCTGGTTCCTCGAATACTGGTACGTGGTGCGCGACGACGCCGATCCCTGGAACAACCTCGGGCTGCTGCAGGTCGTGCCGCAGAAGGTGCGCGGGCAGGGCGCCGACCCGAATGCCTGGGTCTGGCGGTTCGACGTCGCCGACTTCCGCCGCGGCAGTGTGCTCGACCGCTGGCTCGGTCTCGCGCCGGCAGGCGGCTGGCAGCGGCGCAGCCTCGTCGCGACGCCGCAGGGCAGGGCGCTGCTCGCGACGCGCGTGACGCCGCTTGCCGACGGGCGCTACGCCTACGACTACGCGCTGTTCAATCTCGACCTCACACTGGCGCGCACCAGCGGCCAGGAGCCGAACCTGCGCGTCGAGCAGAACCTCGGCATCGAGCGCTTCTCGGTGTTCGCCGATCCGCGCGCGCAGGTCGACCGCATCGACTTCGACGGCGTTGCCGATACCGGCACGGCCTGGTCCGGCGAGCGCGGCGCCGACCGCGTCGCCTGGACGCGCGGCAGCGGCGCGGCGCTCGACTGGGGACTGACCTTCCGCTTCGGCTTCGTCAGCGACCTCGGTCCGCGCGACAGCACGGCTCACCTCGGCATCGGCGAGGCGATCCGGCACGCCGCCGAGGTGGTGGTTCTCGGCGCGCAGCCAGCGGCGGTTGGCCTCG
>CAMLLF010000649.1 GCA_946480705.1 uncultured Lysobacteraceae bacterium
AGGGGCATCTACGAGGACGATCCCGAGGTCAAGAAGGCCTTCGATTTCGTGGTAGAGAAAGCTCGGTCGCTCGGGGTGGGATCCGTGAAATGACGGCTCGGCGGCTGTAGCGAGTCGTCACGGCCGCTTGATCGTTGCGTAGTGATCATCTTTTTTGCCTCAGCGCGTGAGCGTCCGCAGGTCGGAGCATCCGGCCTGTCTCGACCATCGCAAAAGAGAGGCAACCATGAGTACTTCACGCTCGCCGGGACGGCTGCGGCCGTCCGTCCGACACAAAACCGCTGCGATTGCAACGCTCTATGCAGCGACACTGCTCGGCGCTGTCGCGCCGGCACCGGTATCGGCGCAAAGCTGCCCGCCGCCGGGCAACTGCCCGCTTCTGGCCAAATGCGAACCCGCGTTCGTCGCCGATTGGCGATATGGCTGCGCCTATCCTATGGGATGGGTAGCCGGCGGCAGCGATGCAGCCTGTCAGAACGTATCGCCGTATCCATTCGAAAGCGAAGAGGAGATGACGGCGCTGCACAACCAGGATCTGCAGGAATCGTTCTGCGCCAACACGTTCAACTTGACAAGTCCCTGGACCTTCACGAACGTCTCGTCCTGCCTCTATGGTATTGAGACGGCGCAGACGCGCGTACCAGGTGATCAATGCCCCAGCAATGACGCGACCACTTCCTATTGCTTCGACGTGAAGACACGCAGCAACGGCGTGTGCAACACGACCTGGGAGCCCTGGTTCCTCAACAACTGGGAACGCACGCGCGTCGTCGTCTGCCCCCCCGGCACGTACTCGCAGGGCAACACCTGCGTGGTACTAGGCTTCAACCCGCGCGGTCCCGAGCAATGCCAGACGATGACGCCCAATCCCATCAACGCACTGACGGGAAACAAGCGGCTTGTCGAAACCGACTGGACGGACTCTTCGGCCAGCGGCCTGCTCACGTTCCGGCGCACTTATGCAAGCTTCAGCGCACCGGATCCGATCAACAAGAAATGGCCGATAGGGCGTGCGTGGCGCCACAGTTTCGATCTCAAGCTGATCGACGTCAACGACGGCCTGCGACGCGGCGTCACGGCGTATCGTGCGGACAGCCATTTCACCTATTTCAGCGATTTTATCGGCAATGAAGCTTACGAGCCGAGCGAACAGGCCACGCTGACGCTGGTGGCGCCGCCGGTGGGCGGCGTCAGCTATCGGCTGCGCACTCCCGACGACAACATCGAGTCCTACGACGCCAATGGATTGCTGCTGTCGATCGAGCAAACCCGCACGGGTTCCCGCGTCACGTTGCAGCGCGACACGCACAAACGCATCACCCACGTGACCGACAACATCGGCCGCGAAATCACCTTCACCTACGTTTCGGCAACCGCACCGCAGATCGCATCACTGTCCCTGCCCGACGGCACGCAGATCGCCTATGCCTACGACGGCGAAGCATTGCAAACCGTCACCTACGCCGATCTGACGACACGCAGCTACGAATACTATCCCGCTTCGGGCGAGAATCAGACGCTGCTAAAGTTTGTTTTCCACAATGGCACTGAGTATACATACTACGAGTACGGCGCCACCGCCTCGTTCAGCGACGGTGTACGCCGGCTCGCGACCAAATCGCGACTCAGCGGTGCCAACGCCGTCCACACGCTGACCTACACGCTGAATCCGTGGTCCACGGCGAACAAAACTGTCGTGACATCGCCACTGGGTGCTACGGAGGAACTTCACAGCGTCGTACGTAATGGCCGGCTTCTCGTTACCGAGCGCACCGAAGCCTGCACGAGTTGCGGCAGTTCAGGCGCGACACGCAACACGGTCTACGACAACGCCGGTCTACCCGTTTCGTCGACCGACTTTCGCAACACGATCGTCGACAGCACCTACGACACTCGCGGGCGTGAAACCGTGCGCCGCGAGGCCGAGAAGCTCGCCAACGACGCCGACGGCTGCCCGGTCGGCACCGAATATGTGCAGTCGAGCATGGGTACAGGCTGCTCCATCGGCATCTGTCGCAGCATGTCCCCGTTTCCCGGCGCACGCCACGGTGAGCGGTTCGGTCTGGCCAACCAGTTCTTCGTCTGCAAAGGCACGGCATCGACACCGGCTTCGCCGTCCTTGCGTACGACCGCGACGACCTGGCATGCAACTTTCAACGCTCCTGCCGAACGCTCCGTGACGAACTCAGCGAATCAGATCGAATCGCTTACGCGCTGGGAATACAACAGTCGCGGGCAGACTTCCGCGCGCTGCGAAATCGATCCGAACGATTCCGTCGCGATGGCCTACGCCTGCAGCGCGACGACGACTCCGTCCGCGTCCGCGAAAGTTCGGCGCTGGATCTACACCTACTGCGAAGCCGCCGACGTCGCCGCAAGCGGCTCGACATGTCCGATCCTCGGACTGCGCAAAACCACGAACGGCCCGCGCGGTACGAGCGACAACGGCATGAACGGTCTCGACGATCTCACGATCTATGCCTACTACCCGAGCACCGACGAATCAGGCTGCGGCGCCGCGAGTGGCACCTGCCATCGCAAAGGCGATCTCGCCAGCGTCACCAACGCGCTCGGTCAAGTCAGCGAGATGCTCGCGTACGATAAGAACGGCCGCGTCGTCCGCCAGCGAGATGCGAACGGCACGATCACCGATCTGACCTATAACGCGCGAGGCGCGTTGACACACCGAGCCGTCCGCGGACTCGCCTCCGGCGCGCCGTCGTCGGGCGATGCGACCACTATCTTCACGTATGACGATGACGGACTGGTCACGCGCGTCACGCAGCCCGATGCGGTTTATCTCGACTACGTCTACGACGATGCGCACCGCCTCACCGATATCATCGACAAGGCCGGCAATCGCATTCACTACACGCTCGATGCAGCCGGCAACCGCACGAAGGAAGAAACCTTCGACGTGGGCTACAACCCGGGAGTGCCGGGACAAGGGCTCAAGCGATCGCTGGCGCGGCAGTACAACACGCTGAGCAGGCTGGTTGTTGAACTCAACGCGTCGAATGCGCCTACGCGTGATTCGACACCTTACAACAGCGGCGGCCTTACCGAC
>CAMLLF010000650.1 GCA_946480705.1 uncultured Lysobacteraceae bacterium
GCAACCCCTTCGACCGGCGTTTCGCGGTCGGCGGCATCGCGGTGCCGGCGCATTTCTTCGGCGCCGGTCTTGCGCTGGCGCTTGCGCCATTCCAGGTCTGGGCCCGGCTGCGCGACTCTCTGCCGCGTGTGCATCGCGTAGCCGGCTGGCTCTACGCCGGCGGCGTGCTGACCGGCGGCATCGGCGGACTGGCGATGGCAACCGACGCCCACGGCGGCTGGGCCAGCGGCGCGGCGTTCGCGCTGCTGGGCGTGGTCTGGATCGCTTCGACGGCACTGGGGGTCGGCTTTGCGATAGCCGGCGACATCGCGCGTCACCGGCGCTGGATGTGGCGCAGCGTTGCGCTGACCGCTTCGGCCGTGACGCTGCGCCTCGAACTCGCGATCGGCCAGGGCGCGCTGCAGCTGCCGTTCCTGATCACCTACGTGTTCGCGGCCTGGAGCTGCTGGACCATCAACCTCGCGATCGTCGAATGGTGGCTGCGTCGCCACCCGTCTGCGCGTCGGATGCTGGAGTCAGGGATCGCCTGATCCGGCCGGTCGGCCCGCGCCGCGCTGGCGGTAGAGGCTCGGCGTCGCACCGACCTGACGCTTGAACGCCGCGTTGAAGGTCGACTTCGAGGTGAAGCCGCAGGCATAGGCGATGTCCAGCACGGTGCGCGTATCGGCCGCGTCGTCGAGGCAGCGGCGCACGGCGTCGACACGCTGCCGGTTCACGTAGTCGCAGAAGTTGTCCGCGAAACGGCGGTTGATGACGGCGGAGACGAGGTACTCGGGGTAGCCGCTGCGCCGCGCGAGCTGACCGATGGTCAGCGCGGGCTCGCGGTAGAGCTGTTCGCGCTCCATGAGCTGCGCGAGTCGTGTTTCGACGTGGGGGAAGCGCGCGTCGTCCGACGCGACCGCAGGCGCGTGCGTTTCTTCTGCCGCGGCCGGCGGGTCCTGCGGCAGCGCGGCCTGGCCGAGGCTCAGGTATCCGACCGTAAAGATCCACAAAACTACAGCGCCGTAGATCAGCGGATAGTCGACGTAAGGAAGATTCGTGAGCCATTGCAGCGTCGCAATGACCCAGATGACGGCCTGTGACAGGGCCATCGTGTCGATCCAGTGCAGCGACAGGCGGTCGGCGTCGGAGCGTCGTTCGAGCAGAACGCGACGGTATCGACGCACGCGCAACAGCGCCGCGATCACATAGCCCAGCCCGTAGCCGAACAGGAACAGATCGAACCACAACTCCGGACGAAGTCGCGCGCCGGCGGCGAAGTGCGCTTCGATCGCCGCATGCGGCTGCAGGAACACATCGGACTTCGCCGCGAGCGCGATCAGGAAACCGGCCAGATGCAGCAGATCGCGCCGGCTCAGCGCGCGCGCCTCGGTCAGGCGGCGCACATAGACGTAGAACGCACTGCTGTAAAGAAACGGAAACAGGCCGACGAAGCGATAGAGCTTGTAGTACGCCGGCCCCGGTTCGTGGAAGTACAGCGCCTTCACGACGAGATCGAATCCGATCAGCGCGATCCACGCGGCGAGCACGCGGTTGCCGGCGCGGTTGACCGGCCGTCGCCACAACGCGAGTGCGAGCCACGCCGCCTGCGACGCGCCCACTACGAAAACCATGCTCCAGAAGATCATCGACGGACCGCATGAACGCCGCGCGGCGGGACGCGCGATTATTGCCGAGGCCATCGTGCCGGGCTCACGGGTGCGCCGAACGCGTCGGCGGCCTAACCGGTATAGCCCGATTTGCGCGTTTCACGAGACTGAATGCGCGTCGTCGTGCGCACTGCCGCAACACCGGCGTTCGCTCCGGCGTGTCGCGAACGCTTTTCGTCGCAAGCCACGCAACCACTATGACCTTCGCCGCATCCCAACGTAAGTCGCCGGCGCGAATCTGGTGCACAGGGTGGCGCCACGGCGCCGGCAGCGGGAGGAACCCATGAAACTCATCGAAACATCGCTGCGCAATCCGATCGCGGTCGGCGTCACCGTGCTGATGGTTTGCGTGTTCGGATTGCTGAGCCTGCGCGAGCTTCCGCTGCAGCTGTTCCCGGACATCGAGCGGCCGCAGATCTCGATCAACACCGGCTGGCGCTCGGCCTCGCCGGTCGAAGTCGAGTCCGAACTGCTGGAACCGCAGGAACAGGTGCTGCAGGGTCTGCCGGGTCTCGAGGAACTCGACGGCAGCGCGAACACCGGCGGCAGCAACATCAATCTGACGTTCGCGATCGGCACGGACATGAAGAACGCGCTGGTCGAAGTGCTCGGCCGGCTGAACCGGCTGCCGCCGCTGCCGCGCGACGCCGACCGGCCGGTCGTGCAGCTCGGCGCCGACGATTCGAACCAGTCGCTGACCTGGTTCTTCGTGCAGCTGCTGCCCGGCACCAAGGGCAAGATCACCGACTATCGCGAATTCATCGACACCACGGTGAAGCCGCGCATCGAAGCCGTGCCCGGCGTCGCCGGCGTCAACATCAATGCGGGCCCGCCCGACGAAGTGCGCATCACGGTCGATCTCGCCAAAGCCGCGGCCATGGGCGTGTCGATCACCGACATCGCATCGCGCGCGGCGAGCGCGACCGACGTCTCCGGCGGCCAGGTCGAAGTCGGCCGCCGCCAGTACACATTGCGCTTCGTCGGCAGGTATACGCCCGACCAGCTCGGCGAGCTCGTGCTGGCCTGGCGCGAAGGCCGTCCGATCAAGCTCGGCGACGTCGCGGCGATCGAAGTGCGTCCGCCGGAACCGCGTTTCTTCGCATACCAGAACGGCAATCCCGCGATCGGCATGCAGATCCTGCGGCAGAGCGGCGCAAACGTGCTCGGCACCTTGAACGAGGTCAAGAAGGTTGTCGCCGAGCTGCGCGACGGGCCGCTGAAGGCGCAGGGACTCGGCATCGAGCAGTCGTTCGACTCGGGTCTCTTCATCAATCGCGCGGTCGGCCTGCTCACGGAAAACCTCATCGTCGGCGCGCTGCTCGCGCTGATCTGCGTCTGGTGGTTCATGCGCGACGGTCGCGCGACGCTGCTGATCGCGACCTCGATTCCGATCTGTCTGCTCGCGACCTTCGTCGTG
>CAMLLF010000651.1 GCA_946480705.1 uncultured Lysobacteraceae bacterium
GTCGTGCGCGCCGGCATCACCGGACCCGAAGTGAGCAACCTGCGGACTGCGCGCCTGAACTTCGGCGCGCTCACCGACGTGCAGATGGCGCCGATCGTCACCGAAGAGTGGATACGCGCACAGCGCGCCGGCGGCGGCGGCGTCGGCAACGCGAAAGCGACCGCCGGTGCGACCGCGCAGGGCGCCGCCGCCGGCAGCGTCATCGCCGTGATGACGACGCTCGGCGTGATGATCATCGACGAGAAGGAACATCCGGACTGGGCCTCGGAGCTCGCGACCACCGGCGGCATGGGCGCCTTCGGCGGCGGCATCGGCGCCGGCACCGAGCAATTGACCGTGAGCCTCGCCACGCAGCGCAGCCTGTCGATCGCGGCGTCCGGCGGCACGTCGCGGCTGATGCCGTTTCTCAGCGGCACCGGCGGCAAGTTCATCGGCGGAGGCGCGGGTTCGCTCGCGACGGAGCTGATCAGCATGGGATTCCTCGAGGACCGCGAGCACTCGGGCCTCGAAGTCGGCGTGCGCTCGACGCGCGCGTTCGTGCTCGGCGGCGCGAGCACCGTCGTGGGCATCAAGGCCGGCGCCGCAATCGGGACGGCGATCGCGCCGGGCGTCGGGACCGCGGCGGGCGCCGTGATCGGATTCCTCGTCGGCGTCGGCATCGGCGCCGCGACGTACTACGCGAGCGACAAGCTCGTTCCGGGCGGCCGAGAAGACTTCGATGCGATCGAGGAAGGCTGCCGCACCTTGCCGACGGTCGACCGCTGGCGCGCGGCGAGCAGCTACAACGCCTACGGCGGACATTGCTTCGAAGCCTCGACGCACGTGACGCTCGCCGACGGCACGCGCCGGCGCATCGCCGAGGTCGCGATCGGCGATGTCCTGCTGAGCTACGACGAAGCGTCGAACCGGCTCGTGCATGCCGCGGTGACCGGCGTGCACGAAGGCGCACCGGAGCTGATGCTCGCACTGACGCTCGACGACGGCGTGCGCATCGACGTCACGCCGGCGCACAAGCTCTTCGCCGGCGACGGCTGGCGCGCCGCGGGCGACCTCGACGTCGACGACGTGCTGTGGAGCGCCGCGCCGGACGGCGCCGCGCTGACGCGGCGCCGCGTGACCGCCGTCGCGCGCGCGCTGCCGCGCGGCACGGTCTACGACCTGTCGATCGAAGGCGTGCACACGTACTTCGCCGGCGGCGTGCTCGCGCACAACAAGCAATAGCCGATGGAAACCTCGCGCGCGCGCAAGAAAGCCAGTCCCGCCGCGGCCGCCGCCGAAACGGCCGCCGCGGCGCGCGCGCCCGCCGGGCGCACCCGCCCGCCGCTGCCGCGCAATCTCGCGGTGCAGCAGTTCCTGCACAACGGCATCGTGCGCCCGGCGCTGCGCGTCGGCGCCCGCGACGATCCGGCCGAAGCCGAGGCCGACCGCATCGCGGCGCGGATGCTGTCGGCAGCGCCCTGCGCCTGCCGCGGCGGCGAGCCCTGCGGCGAATGCCGCGCGCGCGAGCCCGCGCGCGGCGTCTTGCGCAAGCCGCGCTCGCACCGCGCCGCGCCGGCACTCGCCGCACTGCCGCTCGGTGCCTCGTCCGCGCTGCCGGCCGCCGCGCGCGCGCGCTTCGGCGCGCCGCTCGGCGTGGACCTGTCCGGCGTGCGCGTGCACACCGGCAGCGACGCGGTCGCGAGCGCCGACGCGATCGACGCGCGCGCGTTCACCATAGGCGAGCACATCGCGTTCGCCGACGGCGAATACCGGCCCGGCACGGCCGACGGGCAGCGGCTGCTCGCGCATGAGCTCGCGCACGTCGCGCAGGGAGACGAGACGGTGCGGCGCGAGCCCAACCAGTGCGTCGCGCCGAAGCGCGAGCCGCTCGCCTCCTTCGGCACGGAAAACGTCTGCCGCGCGCCGCGCACCGAACCGATGCCGCTCGGCACGTGCCGCATGCCGACGCTCGGCCTGACCGGAACGCTCACCGAACGCATCGCCGGCTTCAAGCAGATGGTGCTGACGACGGCGGTCCACCGGCTCAAGGGCAACCAGAAGAATCTGTCGCAGTGGGCAGACCTCGTCGAAAGCGTCATTCCGCTCAGGGATCTCGGCGCGATGGCCCTGAGCCAGAGCGGCGGCCTGCTGGCGTACTCCCTCATGCAGGACACCGCCGATCCGCAGCTGCGCGACCTGCAGACGCACCAGATGGCCGGCCGGTGCCGCGGCGGCGGCGGCTGCCACGAGGCGAACCGGATCTGGAGCACGCGCGGCGAACGCCGGCTCATCGACGATCCGAACGACTGGCTGACGCCGAACCAGCGCCGCGACGGCATGCGCGCGACACGGTCGTTCGACTCTGCGCTCTCGCGCTTGAGCCTGCTCGACGACTTTCCGCGGCAACAACCGGCCGTACCGGTCGATCCGCGCGTCCACGCACCGCCGAACGCCACGCCGGGTGTCGTCATCACGAACGACGGTACCGGCTATCGGCCGCGCGCCGGCACGCGCGAGGCCTACATCGATGCCGGGCTGCCGCCGCCGGACGAGATCATCGCGCGCCTGGAAGCCGTCAAGCCGATCATCGACGTACTCGGCAACCGCTACAAAGTGCTCGACCCGGCGATGCTCGACCGCATCGCCACGCGTCCCATCGAGAGGGTCCGCGCCGATCTGGTGCAGGCGATCATCGGACGCATCGGCGACTACGAAACGCTGATCGGCAAGATCCAGCGCGGCGAACTCGGTTACGAGAACTTCGGCCCGATCATCACCGACCTGCTCGCGCTGGCCGACCCGGACGTGCGTGCGGCGATCAAGGACGAGATGGACAGCAACGCGTTCTGGTCGCTCGTCGAGGCGGTGATCGTCGGCATCGCGACGCTGGCGACGCTGCTGCTGATGATCTTCCCGCCGACGACGGCCCTCGGCGTCGCCGCGCTCGGCGCGCTCGAGATCGGCCTCGCCGTCTACGGCGGCATCAAGGGCGCGCAGATGCTCGGCGAGGCCGACACGGCGGACGCGCGGGCCCTGGCGGCCGGCGCCGACGACGTCGTCGCACGCGAAAAGCAGAAC
>CAMLLF010000652.1 GCA_946480705.1 uncultured Lysobacteraceae bacterium
GTGCCGTAGATCAGTGCGTAGATCGCTTCGCGGAAATACGGCGTCTGCGCATACGGGTCGTAGCCGAAATCCGCGGCGCTCTGGAACGGCACGATCGGATACGACAGCGTGACCGAACCGTAGTCGGCGCCCTCGGGAAACACGCCGCCGCGGCCGAAATCCTGATACCACGACGGGAACCAGTCGCCGAGGCGCGTCTCGAGCGCGTTGTCGATGAATTCCTGCGCGCGCGGATTCTCGCCGTGACTCGCGATGCCCCAGAGCAGGTTGTTGCGCACGCGGCCCCAGAAATAGTTGTTCGCTTCGGAACCTTCGTTCGCGAAGTCGTCGCTGTTGTCGCGATCCATGTAGCCGTTCCAGCGCGCGACCAGCGTCGAAATCTGTCCGGCGCTCAGACGATGGTGACACCAGTCGTAGATCAGCAGCAGCGCCTCGCCCTGCTGGCGCGTCGCGTCGCGGAAGCCGCCGATGCCCGCCGGCGCTTCCCAGCCGGCCAGATAGCTGACGGCCTGGTCGCAGTCCGTGTCGTTGTTGGTCAGCAGGCCGCGCAGCGCGCGGCCGAAGTTCAGCGTGGTCGCCTCGCCCGACGGCGTGAACGGCGTGGACTGGTAGTGGGTGCGCGCCTGATTCAGTCGCGCCGCGTTGCCGTACCAGTTGCGCGGATGCGTCGCGGGAATGTTCAGCGAGACGGCCGGCGCAAGCGCGGGCAGCAGCAGCAGGAACAGCACCGCTGCGCGGCGCCGCGTACACATCGCGGAAAGTAGAGTTTTCATGGCCGCGTATGTTAGCGGCCGAAGCGGCGCCGACCGTGGCCGGCACCGCAGTTCGTTCCGGCGCGCTAGCCGTTCATCGGGCTTTTGCGCGCGTCGCGGGAATCAGATCGGCCAGGACCAGCGTCGCTTCGTGCGTCTTTCCGTCGCGCTCGTAGGTCACCGCGATCGTCGTGCCGGCCGGATCCGTCGACAGCCGGTCGCGCCATTGCGACAGCGTGCGCGCCGGCACCGCTTCGCCGGCGAGGCGCACGATGCGGTCGCCGGCCGCAAGACCTGCCGACTGCGCCGGGCTGCCCTTGGTCACGTCGAACACCTTGAGCGCCGTGCCGTCGCGCAGCAGCGCGAGTCCGCTGCGATCGTTGCGGAAGGGTTCGGCGTAACTCGCGTTCGGTGCCAGGTGCATGCGCTTGTTCGCGTAGTCGAAGGCGACGGTGAAGCGACCGAGCACGCGACCGCCGAGATTCGCGTCGACATCGGGCGACGCGAACGCGCCCTTGTCGCCGGTGTAGAGGCTCGCCGCGACGTTCGGCATCGCGAACCCGCCGATCTCCAGTTCGCCGAGGCGCACGGGCCAGGCGCGCATCGGACCGCCGACGCCCCAGCCGGAAATCTGCTCGAACGTCGCGCCGTATTCGCGCTTGAGGTCGTTCTTGCGCACGAACGGCGAATGCAGATCGATCGCGGCGCCGGAACCGGTATCGACGGCAATGCGCACGGCGCGGCCGTCGATGCGGCCTTCGACGATCGGGATGCGATCGGCCATCGTGAACGGCACGGCCTTCGACCCGGCCGGCGGCGCGAATGCGTCGGGTCGCGTCAGCACGAGTTCGCGCCTGGCATAGTCGATCGTCACGCCGAAACGCTGGAACAGCTCGTAGCCGACGACGCCGTCGAAGTCCTCGCCTTCCACGTCGGGGAGCCGGCCGAAATCGATGACATAGAACAGCGGCTGCTCGAACGCGACGCCGCCCAGACGCAGCGACTTCGCGCGGCCCAGCGTCACATCGGCGCGCGCCTCGCCGGTGCCGCGCGCGGTGAGCTGGCCTTCGGTTTTCAGGCCGAGGCGCTTGACCGCAGCCGGCAGCAGGATGTTGACGCCGCCGGTGTCGACGAGCATCTGCACCGGCTGTCCGTCGACCTCCGCCTGCACGTGGATGTGATCGCGCACGAGCCGGAACGGGATGCGCGTGATGCCCGAGGCGTCGACGATGTGTGCGCCGCCGGCGAGCGCCGGCACGGCGAAGTCGGCGTCGCTGATCGCGGATTTCGTGGTCAGGCTGTCGTAGACGATCTCGATGCGGTTCGCGGCATCGGCGCCGCGATCGACGATCTGGTGGAACGGCAGTTGCACGCCATCGACGTCGCGCCAGTCGCCGAGCACGGTGACGACGCGGTCCTGCGCCGCCAGGCCGGTCACGAAGCGGTCGAGCCGGCCGCTCGCAGCGTCGAACCACAGTTCCACCGCCTCGCCGCCGGCCGGCGTCGCGGTGACGACGGCGTAGTTTCGCCCTTCGTGTTCGCGCGGCTGCGGCGCGCCGAAATCGGCCTCGCCGCGCTGCGGAAACCAGAACGCGCGCGCGCTGAGCCACGCCGCGGTGCGCGCCTGCCGCTGCGCCTCGGGCGCGTCGAGCCGCGCGACCTCGCCGCCGGGATCCTGATTCCAGCCTACCGAGCCGTCGTAGCCGTTGGCGCCCTTGAACAGGCCGAGGCTGTAGCGGGCGACGCTGCGGCCGGAAACCACGTCCTCGCGCGTTTCCACGGAACCGCTGAGGCCGGCAGCTTTCATCGTGCCGCGACCCGATACCGCAGTCACGGCATTCCAGTTCTCGCCGCCGCCGACGGCGCGGGCGCGGGCCAGCAGCGCCGCGGCGTCGGGCGCGGCGGCCGCGACGCTTGACAACAGCAGCAACAACAGCGATAGCGCACGCACAAACATGGCTTTCTCCCGTTTTTGTTCCGCGGCAGGCATGGCGGCACGTCGCGGCGATTCGTCGTATCGTTCATTGAATATTCTTGCGAAATTTCAACGAAGGCAACCCAACCGATGGCACAGCCACGCAAACCACGCCCTGCCGCCTCGAACCGCGCCGTGGAGAAACCCCGCGAAATCGCCCTGCTCGCCGCGCCGGCACGGCAGGAACTCATCGACACGCTCGAATCGCTCGGCGGCGAAGCGTCGGTCGCGACGCTCGCCGCGCAGCTCGGTCGGCCCGCCGACGGCCTGTACTACCACCTGCGCCTGCTCGTGCGCGGCGGCCTGCTCGAAGAACTGCCCGACGAAGGC
>CAMLLF010000653.1 GCA_946480705.1 uncultured Lysobacteraceae bacterium
TAGACGACCATGCGCGCCACGCCGCCCGGCGCGCCGCCCGCCTCCTGCACGACCGCCAGCACGTTGCGCAGCGCGCGGTCGAACTGCTCGACGAAGTCGAATCGGTGCTGAAGATCCGCTGCGCGCCGGTTACCTGGCCGATCGGCATGGGCTCGCGGCTCAAGGGCGTCTATCACCTCGTCAGCGGCGAAGTTCACCTGTACGAACCGGGCCGTAACTTCACGCGCCAGGATTCGACGATCTTCGCTTCGCTCGAGGATCCCGAACTCGAATCGCGCATCGGCGCCGGCATGCTGCAGGAGCTGCGCGACGAGCTCGAACTCGTCGAAGGCGCGTCGCATCCGTTCGACCTCGACGAATATCTGGCCGGCCGCCTCGCGCCGGTGTTCTTCGGTTCGGCGGTCAACAATTTCGGCGTGCAGCCGCTGCTCGATTTCTTCGTCGAACACGCGCCCTCCCCGAAATCGCGCGCGACGACGACGCGTGCGATCGAACCGGCCGAGGAAAAGATGTCGGGCTTCGTGTTCAAGATCCAGGCGAACATGGACCCGATGCACCGCGACCGCGTCGCGTTCATGCGCATCTGCTCGGGCCGCTTCGAAGCCGGCATGAAGGCGTTCCACGTGCGCAGCGGCAAGGACATGAAGCTCGCCAACGCGCTGACCTTCATGGCCTCGGATCGCGAGATCGTCGCCGAGGCCTATCCCGGCGACGTGATCGGCATCCACAACCACGGCACGATCTCGATCGGCGACACCTTCAGCGAAGGCGAGGCACTGAGTTTCACCGGCATTCCGAACTTCGCGCCGGAGCTGTTCCGCCGCGCGCGGCTCAAGGATCCGCTGAAGATGAAGCAGCTGCAGAAGGGCCTCGCCCAGCTGTCCGAAGAAGGCGCGACGCAGTTCTTCAAGCCGCTGATGTCGAACGACCTGATCCTCGGCGCAGTCGGCGTGCTGCAGTTCGACGTCGTCGCCTACCGGCTCAAGGACGAGTACGGCGTGGAGTGCGTGTTCGAACCCATCACGATCAGCACGGCGCGCTGGATCCATGCGAAGGACGCGAAGAAGCTCGAGGAATTCCGCGACAAGGCAGCGAACAACCTCGCGATCGATGCCGCCGGCGAACTCGTCTACCTCGCCCCGAGCCGCGTGAACCTTCAGCTCACCGAAGAACGCTGGCCCGACGTGCGGTTCGCGGCGACCCGCGAGCACGCGAGCGCCGTCGCGGTCTGACGCTCGCTGCGTCGCCCACAAAAAAGCCCGGATCGCTCCGGGCTTTTTTTGTGGATCGTCGGGCCGGCCGGATCAGCCGCCCGCGTGATTCCGGAAGATGCGGTCGCCGGCCGCGCCGTCGCTGCCGGAACGGAAGATGCGGTCGTCGGCCGCGTGATGCGCAACACCGTTCTCGAGCCGGGCGTCGAAGATCGTGTCGGCCGGCTTGACGGCCATGGTCGGTACGACCGGCTGACGCGCATTGTGCGCGACGAACAGTGCTATCGCCGCGACGACGCTCGCCGCCACCGCGCCCCATTGCCATCCGCCGCGGGCCGGTCGGGCCGACGCCGTGCGGCGACCACGGCCACGCGATTCGTGCGAAGCGGCGCCATGGGCAAGGTCGTGTGCCAGTTCGGTCGAAGCGGGCTCGAGCGCACGCAGGAACTGGACGAGGTCGGCATGCGCCGCAGAGCCCGCCAGCGCCGAAGCGACTTCATCGCGCTCGTGCGGAACCACGCGCCCCTGCGCCGCACGCACCGCGGTGTCGGCATCGACGAGCGCGCGGGCGCTCAGCGTCTGGTCGGCAGTAAGCGACTGATACAGCTCGGAAAGGCTTGGCTTAGTCATCGAAATCTCCAGCTCCTATGCCGCGCAGGCGCTCCTTGAGTTCGTCGAGCCCGCGCGAAACCAGTTTTCGTGCCGCTTCGGCGGAAGTTCCGACCAAGTCCGCGATCTCCTGCAGCGCAAAGCCCTGCAGATGCAGACTGATCGGCAGACGCCGGCGTTCCGGCAGCGCTTCGAGACAGGCTTTCAGCTGCTCGACATGCTGGCGTCCGCTGGCGCGGTCCTCCGGCCCTCGGTTCTCGTCCGGAAACGGCATGAAACCGTCGTCGGAGTCCTCGGGCAGCGGTTCGGTCGCCCTCACCTGCGCGCGACGCAGAGCGTCGATCACGGTGCTGGCAACCACTCGCTGGATATAAGACGCATGAAAGGCCGCGGACCGGTCACGCTCGATCGCACGCCAGAGACGGATGCGGACTTCCTGCTCGACGTCGTCGGCGTCGATGCCGTGCCGCGCGAGGCCGTGAGCCGCGACGAGCGCGCGCAGCTTGGCGCCGTAGTCGGCCAACAGCCGCTCCAGGCGCTCGTGATTGGGGTCGTTAATGCGGCCCAAGAGAATTCAGACGACAGGGAAAGGCGCGCATCGTCCGCGAAAGCGCCCAGGCTGGCAATGCGCGGCTCAGCCCGCGATGTAGCGCTGCAGCTGGGCGAGTTCCTCGGCCTGCTCGTCGATGACGGCCTTGACCAGATCGCCGATCGAAATGACCCCGACGACCTCGCCCTGCGCAACGACCGGCAGATGCCGGATGCGCCGCTGCGTGCACAGACGCATGCAGTCGTCGACGGAGTCCTCGGGCGAAACGGTCTCGACCGGCGCCGACATGATCTGCCAGACCGGCGTCTCGGCCGAGGAGCGGCCCAGCAGGATGACCTTGCGCGCGTAGTCGCGCTCGGAAACGATGCCGGACAGCTCCCTGCCCTGCATCACGAGCAACGCACCGACATGGTGATCCGCCATCGCCTGGATGGCCTGAAGAACGGGCTGATCGGGCTCGACCGAATAGATCTCGCGTCCCTTGCCTTCGAGCAGATGCTTGACCTGACGCATGCGGCCTCCGTTCGCGGACTCCGGGCGGCCAGTCTAGCGTCGCGGCCGCGCGTTGACACTAGAACCCTGTCGCGACCGGACGGCGGGCGATCGCCGCTCCCGGGGCTGTGACCGAGCAGGATAATCAAGCACACGGCGGCGAAGGCAAGGAGGCTCGGCCACGTCTGATGGTC
>CAMLLF010000654.1 GCA_946480705.1 uncultured Lysobacteraceae bacterium
CGTTCGAGGATAGTTCAGGCCCGGCCACCGGGACTGCGGAGCCCGTCGCGACGTTAGAAGCGATAGACGCCCGAGACCGAATAGGTGTCCACGCCGTCGGACAGGTCGGCGGCCAGGTCCAGCTGGAAGTGGCTGAACGCCCAGCCCGCGCCGAGCGCGTAATGCGTCTCGGCGCCGCGGCCGCCCGCGTACTGCGACGCGAACAGTTCCTCGAGCGACACGAAGTCGGTGGCGTTCGCCGGCGGAATGCCTTCGAAGCGGATCGCGTGGCGCGGATCTCGCCAGACCCCGCCGCGCAGGCTGAACGGACGCGTCATTGTGGAGAATGTATATTCTGCGCCAAGGTGGTACTCGGTGCCGTCGTCCAGACGCAGCCGGCTCGCGGCGACCGGATCGAAGAACGTCGATATGCCGTCGGTGAGTTCGGAGTACAGGATCCGATCGACGTCGAAGTTGACCACGAGATTGTCGCTCGGCCGCCACGAAAGACCGGCGCCCCAGACGTCCGGGACGTCGAAGCGGATGCGGTCGGAGAAATACTGCCGGTCCGGCTGCGGCAGCGGCGTGATGCCGTCGCTGAGGTTCGTGACGCTCGCCGCATAGTAGAAGCGCGGCGCATGCCGGTACGAAACGCCGAGGCTCAGCGCTTCGCTGAGCGCGAAGCGCGCGCCGAGATTCCAGCCGAAACCGTTGTCGCTGCCGTACTGCAGTGCGGTCTGCACGCGCAGCGGACGCTGCGGGAAGTAGCGTCCGGTGTTGCTGTAGATATCGAAGTCGTAGCGCGACACGCCGAGCCCCAGCGACACGCGGTCGCTCGCGCGGAACGCGGCGGCGGCGCCCCAGTTCACGATCTTCAGGTCGATCGACGACTCGGTCGAGAACAGCTTCAGGCCGTCGAAAGCCAGCGCGTCGTCGAGCCGGAAATAGCTGTCGAAGTTCGACACTTCGTGGCGATACAGCGAAAACGCCCAGCGGTCGCGCGGCAGCACGAACGAGAGATAGGACAGATTGTTCGTCGAACTGTCGGCGTCTCGGATGTCGAGGCCGGCCGTGCTGTAGGCCGGCTGCGTGACCAGATTGCCGCCGTTGACATAGGGCGTGCTGAACGCGGTGTGGCGTCCCTCGATCGCGATTTCCGGCTGGCGCAGCTGCGCGAGGCCGGCCGGATTGGTGTAGGCGGCCGTGGCGTCGTCGGCGAGACCGACGAAGGCGCCGCCCATGCCGAGGCTGCGCGCGCCGGGATTCGCAAAATTGAACGGGATGCTGGCGTTTGCCTCGAGATCGTTGATCGCGCAGGCGACGGTCGACAGGCCGAACAGGGCGGCGCCGATCGCCGCGGTCAGAGCACGTTTCATGACTTCTCCCTTCGCAAGAAAAAGACGATGCCCATACTGCTTGCGTCTCGCGGTTGCCGAGCGCGCGTGCAGGGTAGCACCGGCCCCCGAACCGGGTCCGTGCGACGGCAAGGTCGCGATCGGGGCGTCCGGGCGGGTAAACGCACAAGAAGGGGAAAACACGACATTTCGCCGCCGTGGCGACCGCGCAGGTCAGCGCACGAGGACGACCTGCTCGGTACGGCAGGGGGCTGCGTCGTTGGCGCGCAGGTAGATGGAATAGCTGCCCGGGGCGAGGTTGCTCGTGCCCGCGTGGACGGAGAACGCGCTCCAGTGATAACGCGGATCGGCGACGAATGCGGCGACATCGGCGCGCGGCGTGAGCGCGTCGGCATGCACCGCATAGGTGGCGCCGTCGCCGGCCAGGATGACGCTGGCGTCGCCGAACATCGGCAGCAGTCCCGGTGCGCCCGGGCCGACCCAGCCGTCCAGGCGCAACGGGCTTCCGCGCGCGACGCCGCCGTCGGGCGCGCGTCCGCCCAGGTAGTCGAGATTGCAGCGCGAAGGCGGCGTGGTCGACGCCGGCATCGGCGTCGGCGTGAACTGCGGCAGCGCCGGCGCGGCAGCGGCGGGCCACAGCGCGCAGACGAGCCGCGACAGTCGCGCCGACGCGTCCACCTCGCAGGCGCCGCGCAGCCGGTTGCCGTCGACGCCGAGCGCGCTGCGCATCGACGGGCTGCCGAGGAACAGCGGCATCTTGCTGAGGTACGGATACGGCAGGCCGGGATTGTCGGCGGACACGGGTTCGTTGCGCAGCAGCGCGGCCAGCACGAGTTCCCGTGCCTGCCAGCCGCGCAAGGTCTGCAGCATCATGAAGACGCCTTGGGCCGAGGCCAGCGCGAGATAGGCGCCGGTCACGATCCAGACCGCGCCGACTCCCGCGGCGGCGCCCAGGCGCGGCAGGCGCGGCGCCGTCTCGGCGACGAGCCGGCACGCAAAGTACACATTGGCGAGAAGACCGAACAGCAGCGCGTCGGTATAGCGCCAGGGCACCGCGACGAGTCCCTGGCCGCGGCCGTAGCCGGTCGCGACGGCCTGCAGCACGACCCAGCCGGCGAGACCCAGGAAGAACAGGTCGGCCGCACCGAATACGCGGCGGCGGACGACTGCGACCGCGAGCCAGACCGCGAGCGGCAGCCAGGCCAGCGGCAGCAGCGGAATCGGCCAGGACAGCACGCGCAGCGCGGCGATCGCGGCCTCGCCGACGGAGCGGGCCATGACGGTGTTTTCGGGCGGCAGCTTCGGCAGCAGGGCGTAGCCGATCGCGGCGGCGACTGCGAGCAGCGCGCTGACCGCGGCGCGCCGCGCGCGGCTGCAGCCCGGGCGCCGGTCGAGCGCGAGCAGCGCGCCGAGCGCGACCGGCAGCAGCAGGCCCGACGCGAGACTCAGCAGCGCGCCCGCGCTGACCGCGACCAGCGGCGCGCCCCAGGCAGGCAGATCCGGGTTGCGCGCGACATGGCGGAAGCCGAGCACGGCGAACAGGCACGAGAAATAGAACGGGCTCTGGAAGCCCCAGAGCGTGTTCTCGAAATTCGCCGTCATCAGCGGCAGCGCGAGCACGGCGACCTGCAGCACGCGCCGCGTCGCGCCGGCCGTCTCGCGCGTCACGAACGCGAAGCAGAGCGCGATGATGACGGCGTAGACGCCGGCGTT
>CAMLLF010000655.1 GCA_946480705.1 uncultured Lysobacteraceae bacterium
AGGTCGTCATCTGCGCGCGCGGCGAGGAAGAGCTCGCGGCGGCGAAGAAGGAAATCGAAGCGGCCGGCGGCACCTGCTCCACCTACGTCGTCGATCTCTCCGACCTGGCGAGCTGCGACGCGTTCGTGAAGCAGGTCGTGGCCGATCACGGCGGCGTCGACGTGCTCGTCAACAACGCGGGCCGCTCGATCCGCCGCTCGATCGCGCTGAGCTTCGACCGCTTCCACGATTTCGAGCGCACGATGCAGCTCAATTATTTCGGCGCGCTGCGGCTGATCATGGGCTTCCTGCCGTCGATGACGGAACGGCGGCGCGGGCACATCATCAACATCTCCTCGATCGGCGTGCTGACGAACGCACCGCGCTTTTCCGCCTATGTCGCGTCGAAGGCGGCGCTCGACGCGTTCTCGCGCTGCGCACAGGCCGAATACTCCGACCTCGGCATCAGCTTCACGACGATCAACATGCCGCTCGTGAAGACGCCGATGATCGCGCCGACGAAGATGTACGACCACGTGCCGACGCTGTCGCCCGACGAGGCTGCCGACCTCGTCGTCGAAGCGATCGTCGAACGACCCGTGCGCATCGCGACGCGGCTCGGCATCTTCGCCTCGATCCTCTACGCGCTCGCGCCGCGCGCGTACGAGATCATCATGAACTCCGCATTCCGCCTGTTCCCGGATTCCGCGGCCGCCAAGGGCATGGCGGGCAGGGCGGAGCTCGAACAGCCGACGAACGAGCAGATCGCCGTGGCCGCACTGATGCGTGGAGTACATTGGTAAATTGTCGCGGGCCACGCAGCTCGCTGCGTGGCGACTGACGGGCAAGGTTCACCCTGGGCCGGCGCATCGGGCCGTCCGAAGATCGATGGGGCGAAGCGACGAAAGCGCCGAACCCTTCGCCGGTCAAACGGACGCCCGAACGGTGCGGTCGCTGTGCCGTATTGCCGCCCAGGCGAGGAAGGCGACATCGGTCGGTCCGATGGCAACCCCTTGACCGGCTCGGCAGCGAGTTGCGCTGCGACGCGCGGTATACGCTTCGTCATGCGAGGCCAGGTGCAGTCGTGAATCGCGATCCGCGCCTCGGCCGACGAGGTCCGTCCTCGCGGCGGCGGGTGCGCGACCGGACCGCTAAGGCTGGTCGTTCATCGACGGGTGGCCTGTGGCGAAAAATCGTCAGTAAATGGCGAAGAACTGGTCGCGTCGGGCGCCGCTTCGGAGTGAAGCTCCGAGCAGCGCTACCTGCCGATCTACAGCTGGCCGAATGAGAAGCCGGCCCGGCGCGGCAGCCAGCCATGTCGATTGGGAGTTGCAGCCACTAGGATTTTGCGCGCCGAAATTTTGCGTTCCCGCCGTTGTCCGAGAGCTTTTCGACGATCCGGTCGAACATCGATTGCTGCGTCAGCACCGCTTCGAGGCGGTCGAGCGCCGCCGCCGCGTCGCCGGCCGCTGCATTCACGTCGAGCGCGGCAGCGTCCATGGCTTGCCACAGTGGCCTCAGGCGCCGGATCAGCGCCGTCCCGGTTCTGCTCAGCACGAGGTGGCGTTGCCGGGCATCCGACGGGTGGTCTTTTGTCGTGACGATGCCGGCCTCCTCGAGCGACTGCCGCGTCTGGCTCACCGAGGCACGGGTGATGCGCAGCGTGGCCGCCAGTTCGCTGACCGTCATCGGGCCGTTGAGCGCGAGCTGGTTGAGCACGCCGAACCACCGCTGCTCGAACGTGATGCCCAGCGTGGCGTATGCGCGGGTCGCGTCGCGATCGACCGCGTCGGACAGCCTGCGCAAGCGTGCGCCAAGTGCCGCTCCTCCCATGCTCTTCGTGTAGTCCATCGCTTGCAGAAGACCTTTGACCGATCGATTGACAGAATGGTAGGCGCCTAACTAGTCTGCCGCAACCGCTTTGCTGCCACGGCTGTGGCGGCGATCATCAGGGCAAGGGGATTCGAAGTGATGGCGAACCGACGTCGTTTCCTGGGCGCTGCGCTCGCGCTGGCATGTCTGCCGCCGTCGTTGACGCAAGCGGAGGACGGCAAGCGGGCAACAGCGGTGCCTCCGCAATGGCTCGAACGATGGCTCGCCGCGTTCAACAGCAGGCGCGCCGGCACATATGCCGACTTCGTGCGTGCACATATCCCGACGCTCGTTCCCTACCTCGACGACGACCTCGGTCTTCGCGAGGCCACCGGCGGCTTCACCTTGCTGCGGAGCGAGGAAACCGCGCCGCACGAAATCACGGCCTGGCTGCGCGACCGCAACTGGGATCGTTTTTCGAAAGCGGTGCTCATGATCGGTGCCGACCGGATCGACGACCTGTCGTTTCTCCCCGCGCCGCCGCCGGCCGGTTTCACGGTGCGTCGCCGCAGCGAACGGGAAGCGCTGGCCGAGCTGCGCGGCAAGCTTCGCGCCGAAGCGGCGGGCGGCCGGTTTTCTGGCGCCGTGCTGGTCGCGAAAGGCGGTACGGTCCTGTTTCGCGAGGCCTACGGCGCGCGCAGCGTCGCCCCGGCCGTCGCCGTCACGGCGCATACCCGTTTCTGCATCGGTTCCATGGGCAAGATGTTCACTGCCGTTTCGGCGCTCCAGCTGATCCAGGACGGCGAGCTGCGCCTGACGGACACCGTCGCGGCGCTGCTGCCCTCGTATCCGGACACGCCGCTCGCGCGGCAGGTGACGGTCGAACACCTGCTGACGCACAGTGGCGGCACCGGCGACTTTTTCGGAGCCGACTACGACGCGCATCAAGCGCAACTGCGCACGCCAGGCGATTTCGTCCGTCGTTTCGGCAAGCGCGACACGCTGTTTCCGCCGGGATCGCGCTGGGGCTACAGCAATTTCGGCTTCATCCTGCTCGGCGCCATCGTCGAGGAGCTCTCCGGCAAGTCATGGGACGCGTACCTCGATGCGCACGTCTTCAAGGTTGCCGGCATGCGATCGACGTCGGCGGTGGCTACCGGGCCGAACACGGCCCAACCGTGTACCGGTGCCGCCGAAACCGGCCTGAAGCCGCTGCCGTACTACGTGGGCCTGCCCGCGGGCGGCGGCTATTC
>CAMLLF010000656.1 GCA_946480705.1 uncultured Lysobacteraceae bacterium
TGAAGCAGGTCGCCGACGAACTGCGGCTCGGCTTCCTCGGCATGGGCTTCCAGCCGAAGTGGCGGCGCGACGAGATGCCGTGGATGCCCAAGGGCCGCTACGCGATCATGCAGCGCTATATGCCGCTCAAGGGCGGTCTCGGACTCGACATGATGACGCGCACCTGCACGGTGCAGGTCAATCTCGATTTCGGTTCCGAAGCGCAGATGGCGAAGATGTTCCGCGTCTCGCTCGCGCTGCAGCCGATCGCGACCGCGCTGTTCGCCGACTCGCCGTTCACCGAGGGCAAGCCGAACGGCTTCCTGAGCTTCCGTTCGAACGTCTGGACCGATACGGATCCCGACCGCACCGGCATGCTCGACTTCGTGTTCGAAGACGGCTTCGGCTACGAGCGCTACGTCGACTACCTGCTCGACGTGCCGATGTACTTCGTCTACCGCGACGGGAACTACCTGGACGCGAGCGGGACGCTGAAGGACTGGGCCGATCACATGACGACCGCGTTTCCGGAAGTGCGCCTCAAGAAATATCTCGAGATGCGCGGCGCCGACGGTGGTCCGTGGAACCGGCTCTGCGCGCTGCCGGCATTCTGGGTCGGCCTGCTCTACGACGACGCTGCACTCGACGCGGCCTGGGATCTCGTCAAGGACTTCAGCCTCGCCGAACGTCACGCGCTGCGCGACGGCGTGCCGCGCCACGGCCTCAAGCTGCCGTTTCGCGGCGCAACGGTGCGCGAACTCGCGCTCGAAGCGCTGAAGATCGCCGGCCACGGCCTCGCGCGCCGCAACTGCCTGAATGCAACCGGCGCGAGCGAAGCCGTGTTCATCGAACCGCTGGTCGAGTTCGCCCATGCGAACCAGACACCGGCCGAGCGCAAGCTCGAACTGTTCCACGGGCCGTGGAACGGCAGTGTCGACCCGGTATTCCGCGAATTTGCCTATTAAACAAATAAACAAGGGGCGCGCCGCCGGGCCGCTGCCGCGACACGCCCGGCAGCAGTCGCCGGCGACCCGCCGGGCCGCTGCGCCGGTCAGTTCATCCCTGTCGCGAAAATCGTGTCGCCGGTGAAGCGCACGAGCGCGAAATCCCAGTCGCCCGCGTCGAGTTCGACGTTCGCGCCCAGGTAGAGCCGTCCGGCGTCGTAGCTCAGGTCCGCGTTGAGCACGCTGCGCTGGATACCGCCGATCGCCGGCACCGTCATGGCGACGCGCGATCCGGTTGCCGTGTCACCCCAGTTCGCATCGTAGTTGCCGAGCGCATCCACCCGCGCGACGACGACCGTGTATTTGCCGCTGGTGTCGTAAATGCCGAAGCTCGCGAGATAAAGGCGGTCGCCGCCCGGTACCGCATACAGGCTCGGAAAGCCGTTCGAGCTGCGCGCGGGATAGCCGAAGTCGATCATTCGCGGCGTGCCGGCGACGAGCTGTCCGTCGAGTCCGACGGCGAGGAGATAGATTCGTGCCAGCTCGCCCGCTGCGGTCGCGCGGCCTGTGATGACGATGCGCGTCTGGCCGTTCTGGCGCACGGTCGTGATGTCGTTGCAGGCCGACTCGGCCGCGATGCCGTTGAGGGACAGCTGGTCGACGTACATGCCGGTGCCGTTGAAGCTCGTCAGCAACGTGCCGCTGCGCGCGACATAGGCAATACCGAAGCGCAGATCGGTCGAACCGGCGAGATTGCCGACACGGCTGCAGATCGCATAGTTCTCGCCGACCGGCGTGATCGCAAAGACATCGTCGCGCTGGTTCACATCGAACGCGAGCGTGCGGATGCCGCCGAAATTGACGTCGAGCCCGGTGCCGCCGGCGACGAGGCGGGTCATGAAACCGTCGATGTCGGACTCGGCTGCGCCATTGGGTCCGAGATATCCCCCGAGCACGAGGCGCCCGGCGAAATCCACATAGGCCGTGCCCGGGTAGTAGGTCGTGCCGGCGGCGCCGATATCGAGCGGCGGCGACAGCTCGGTGCCGTCCAGCGCAAAGTGCCAGACGCGCATCTGCTGCAGGTTCGGCGCGCGGCCGATCACATAAAAACTGCCGTCCGGCGCAATCGCCGCGGCCGTGTCGACGCTCGACACCGCGCCCGTGACCGGAATCGCATAGCGGCCGTTCGGCGCTACCGACGTGTCGGCGGTACCGTCCGCCTTGCGCACGGCGACCGCGATCTGACGCGCACCGCCGGTCGTCGCCGCGCCGATCGCGACGAGGCGTCCGTCGGCGAGGGCGCGGATCCGCAGCAAGGCATCGTAGTTGCTGCCGCCGAGATTGAACGGCACGCGCACGCGGCCGGCCTCGGGCCCGCCCCAGGTCGTGTCGACCGAACCGTTGATATTCGCACCGGCCGGCACGGCGACGCCCGCAGCGACCGCGACGAGCAGCACCAGTAGAGACTTGAACATGGAAACCCCCAAGGTTGGCGGCCGACTTCCTGCCGGCCCGGCCTGGAAATACGCAATTCCGGGTCGAACCGTGAAAACGCCGGCTGATGGAGGCGCCGGGCTCGCCGTCGCGGCGGGCCGGGGCGATGAGCGCTTTGATCGCGATTCCGTGCGTGAGCAGACCAGGACGGCAGCGCCGGATCACCCGATCCCGCGCGGCGACCGCGCCCGCTCATCACGTTTCCTGGGGGAATCCATGACCATTCGTCGTTTCCGCGCCGCGACGGCGCTCGTGCTGTTCGTTGCCACGCTGCCGCTGCAGGCGCAGACCGATGCGGTCGAAGGCACGCTGCCCGACAAGATCTTCCGCCACAAGATCGAAGGCCGGCCGGTGAGCGGCCAGTTCGCGATCAACGGTTTTCCGATGCCGTTTCCGGCCGGCTCGTTCGCCAACAGCGCGCATCAGGCGTCGCCGGCGGTCTACGGCGGCATCTTCTATTTCCCGCCGTCGACCGTGCAGTCCAACGTCAACGGCCTCGGCCTCGTCGTGCTGAACACGCAGCTGTTTCACCAGGGCACGTCGAGCAACGCGCTCACCAATCCGAACGCCGCGAGCATCCAGATGACGAACGTCTATCTGCAGCTGTATTCGGCGACGGTGTCCG
>CAMLLF010000657.1 GCA_946480705.1 uncultured Lysobacteraceae bacterium
TACTTTGCAATTTTATTACACGACGACCGGTTATTTCGCCAACCGTGGGAACAAACACATTTTCCATAATGGTACTCTTCCCGTGGTTGCTGCCGCTCAAGTCGGCGCGCCGCCACCGCTGAACTACGATCCCTCGAAGGTGAGCAATCCTTCGGTCACCGTGCCGGCTCCCGCCAGTTCGGACCTTCGTACTCCCGGCAATCTTGAAGTGACTCCATCCGGCGTGGCCCGCTACGAGATTCCCATCGAGGTCGTACGCGGCCGTGGCGGCTTTCAACCCAGCCTCTCCCTGGAATACAGCAGCGCGCGGCGCAGCAATGGGCCGATTGGAATCGGTTTCAACATCGCTGGACTCTCTCAGATTCATCGCTGTGCGCAAACTGTCGCCGACGATGATGTGGCAAGGGGAATTCGCATGGACGCCGCGGATCGCTTCTGCCTGAACGGACAGAAGCTGGTCTTGTTCAGCGGCACCTATGGCGGCGACGGTGCCGAGTATCGGACCGTACCCGACACACACGTTCGCGTGCGCTCCTATGGACCAGCCGGCATCGTGAAAAATGGCCCCTCCCGATTCACCGTCTGGAAGGCAGACGGAGTAGTGGAGGAGTACGGCGCGAACGAGAGTGCTGTCGTGCTCGGCGGCACCGGCCTGGCTTGGCCGATTACGCAAAGCCAGGATCGTTCCAGCAACATCATTCGATACAGCTACGGTCTCAGAAAGAACCTGACCGGCGCCGAAATCGAGCGCTGGATCGAGTCCATCGAATACGGCAATGGCACGATCCTCGATCGTCGCGTGAGATTTTCTTATCAGGATCGGCCGGACAGAACCTACAGCTGGCTTTTCGGCGTCAGGCGCGAAAGCTTGCGCCGTGTCAGTCATATCGAGGCGCAAGTCAATCTGGCGCAAAGCGGATGGAGAAATGCGCGCAGCTATCGCCTTGAGTATGTCAACTCCGGTGTAACCGGCTCCAGCAAGCTTGAGAGCGTCAATCCATGCGGTACTCACTATGGTGAATGCACGCTGGCCACCCGCTTCCGCTGGTCGCCAGGCGCGGAAGGACTCATGGCCGCCGAATCGCAGTCGGCGCCCGTCCCCACATCCGGATCGAGCATGCTGATCGCCGCAGATTTCAGCGGAGACGGGCGGACGGACCTGGCCTATCCTGAGAACGGCAACTGGAAATATGTCATCGCCAGCAGCACATCCGGCGCTCCGTACACGCAGGCCGTCAATGCTGGCTTCAACCCGTGGGGCACCAGCGCGACGGCGTATCCCATTGACTACGACCTGGACGGCCAGATCGACCTGATACCGCGCAGCCCTCAGGTCACGCAATGGCGGCCCGAGCTGAGCAAGGGCGCGAACGGCAATACCGTACGCGTGGAAACGAACTTTTTTGGCGCGCTGAACCAGGTCGCCAACGGAGAATCCGCACAATTCGGTGATTTCGATGGAGACGGATACCAGGACGTGCTCGAGCAGGATCTCGCGGGCGGGATACGTCGCTGGTTCTGGCGGAAACGTAGCGGAAAGGTCAACACGCTCATCGACTCGGCTCAGCCGTTCGACGACCAGGCATTCCTGCCACAACAGGAGATTCTTTTCCTGCGGGGCCTTCAGCCCAACTGGGTGTTTCCTTTCGACATCGATGGGGACGGCCGTGACGAAATTCTGGCTGGGGCACTGCTCGGCGGCGACATGTTCTCCGTCGATGCCGCCAGCGGAGCCGTGGGACGCGTCGCCGGCCTGAACACGGCGCTCGTGAATCTCGACGCGAAGCTACTGGATTTCAACGGTGACGGTCTGACGGACATCGTGACGAACGGTGACGATTCGAGTGCTGGAAAGGTCGACCGCCTGTACTTCCGCCTGAACACGGGCGCCGGTTTTTCTCCACCGCAGATCATGGGTGTGAACGGCGACATGCTCAGTCAGTCGTTCAAAGCGGCCGAAGTCATCGACATGGATGATGACGGACGGCAGGAACTCCTGATTGCGAAATACAGCGGATTCATTAGCGCCGGTGTCGCACAGTTTGGCGGGATGCGCCTTGTCAAAGCCACAGATCTGGCAGATGGAGCGCTCACATTCGCTATTGCTGAAACGCCCATCTCGTTCTCGCTACGTAGCATCGACAGCCTTTCTAAACAGGGCATTCGTATCATTGACGCAAATGGCGATGGCAGCGACGACGTACTGATCGTCAATCGTCCGACGGGAGGTCTCGATGGTGACCCTGCCAAGTTCAAGCTCTTTCGCCATCCCTCGTCCAGCAAGCCCGATCTCTTGGAACGGATTCTCGAGGGCAGCCGCCTACCAGGTGACAGCGGCAACCTGCCGCCAGTCGAGACACGCATTACCTATCAGCCATTGACCAATCCCGCGGTGTACACGCGCGGTGAATGCTTGCGGCTGCAAGACACGACGTGCCTTACCGGCTCCATGTACGTGGTAAGCCAGACGGATGTGGACGCGGCGTCGGCCAACGCAGTGGATGGCCACCTGATCACCAGTTATCTCTACAAGCACGGCCGCGTCGACAAAAGGTCGCGAAGCCTGCTGGGTTTCGCCGAGGTGTTGACCAAGCGGTCTTCGCCGGGAAGCGGAATTCCGCACGAGTCGCTTCGTTCGTTCTACAGCAACACCCTATCGAAACACGACCCTCGGCTCGTGGAGCAATGGCGCTACGCACGACTGGTCTTCGACGGACGCGAGCGCGTCGAGCGGCGCAACCTCACATGGTCGACGCGCAATACCACACCCGGCAACTACTACCCATTCGTGCTGATCGATCAGAGGAGACGCTACGAATTCTTGCCGCTGGTCTGCGCAAACGGCGCCAACTGCCTCGACACGATCCTGCCAGGCTCGTCGCTCGACAACTATCGGCCATTTGAGGAAACGATGGACTATGTCGAAAATATCGACACCTTCGGCAACGTGAAGAAGAAGCTTGTTTCGGGCATTAGCTACAACCCGAACGACGGAACTCCAGAAAACAAGCGAGTGAAGACGTTCAACTCCTCCTTCGATA
>CAMLLF010000658.1 GCA_946480705.1 uncultured Lysobacteraceae bacterium
CCGCGCCGAGCAGGCCGAACAGCACGGCACGATGACGCAGCAGCAGGGCGAGATTCGGATCGGCCGCATCGATGCCGTAGAGCGCGGCGAGACGTTCGGTACCGAGTACGCCCGGCAGCGGCAGCAGATGGATCACGGCGACGACGAGCAGCAGCATGCTGACGAGACGATGCATGGCGCGCATTCCGGAAGGGGATCGTAGGTTGCCGGTGAGCGCAGCGAACCGCAACGTCACGGTGCCGATGACGTCACGCCGTTGCAGATTCCCGAGAGGAAAACGAGCGAAGCCGGGCGACCTGCGCCCGGCTTCGTCAGTTGCGGCGATGGTTTGCGGGGTACTTACGGCATGGTCGACTTGAAGTAGCTGATCGCGTCGAGCACGTCCGGCGTGATGCGGCGGATGCCGTTCGGATAATCGTCCGACGCGGTGCAGGTGCTGCAGGTCTGCGTGCTGACGACACCGACGACCACGTTGTTGGCACCGGCCCAGCGATTCGTGTAGACCGCCGAACCCGAGTGGCCGCCCGACAGGTCGCAGTTCGTCGAGAAGCGCGACTTCCAGCCGTCGCTGCCGGTGCTGCCGAAACCGCCGATGTTGCAGGGCTTCGGATCCTGATACGCCCAGCCCTGCTGGCAGGTTTCATAGCGCACCGGCGCATTCGACAGGCCGCAGGCCGGATAGCCGCGGTTGAAGCACTGGCCGAGGCTGAACGAATTCGCGTCGCAGTAGTCGCGCAGGCTGTCTTCGCCGATCGCGACGTAGCCGAGCCAGCCGGTTTCGTCGCCCGGTGCCGTGTCGAGCACCATGATCGCGTAGTCGTAGGTCCAGTCGGTGTCGCTCGCGCGGAACTGTTCCGGCGTGAAGTACCAGGTGGCGTCGTGCGCGCCGTAGGGCTGGCAGCTGTCGCCGGCGCAGGTGCCTTCGCGGCCCGGGCGGAAACGCGTCGCCGAGAGCGAGTACCAGTAGTCGTCGTCGCGGTTGTAGAGGCAATGCGCGGCCGTCAGCACGTGACGGCGGCCGACGAGCGTGCCCGAGCAGCCGGAGGTCGGGCCGCCGCCCATCTGGCCCATCGCGCGGTACGGAAACGCGGTGTTGTCGAAGCGGCGCGTGCGGGTGTCGACGCCGTCGCTCCAGCCCTTGGTCCCGCCGATATCGGCGAGCGCTTCGGTCGCGCCCTTGGCGTCGCCCGAGGCGGCACCCGACTGCAGCGCGAGGCGGTGCAGCTCATGCGCCAGTTCGCGCGGCATCTCGACGCGGTACTTCGCACCGGTCTTCGCATTGACCGCGGTCCAGTACTGGTCGCCCGTGCTGACGGTCTTGTCGTCGCCGGCATTCTTCGCATCGGCACTGTCGTCGCCGGTGCGCAGACGTTCCTTCCAGGCGATCTCGGCGGACTTGGCGTCGGCCGGCGCGAAGCGGGCGGTGCCGTCGGCGCGCCAGACTTCCTGCGTGAATCCCGTCGCGCCCGGCAGACCGGCCGTGACGTCGACGATCATGTCGGCGCCCGGCGCCGCCTCGATCGTGCGGCCGCCGGCAGCGAACGCGCCGTCGACGCAACCCATGCCCAGCATCAGGAGCAGCGCTCCGCGAATCGTATCGAGCTTCATGGTCTTACCCTCCGTATCTATCGTTGATGAGCGCCGGTCATTCCGGCGGTGTCGTCATCACATACGGAGAAGGGGAAGCGAGGGATCACGCGGGAGGGGAATTTGTTTCGACTGCTTCGCCGGTTGTGTAAATGGGGAAGTTGGAAAGAAGTAAATAGGGGGGCGAGCAACTGGCGAGCGGTCAGCAGTGCCGTTTTCTCTGGTTCTTCGCTCCTATTCACTATTTACCCAGTCTCACTCCCTGGTGAGCTCGACCCCGTCCACCGTCATCGTCCAATGCCCTTCGGGCTGCTGCTTCGGCAGCGCGGAGACGACGAACGTCGTCGAGATCGGGCCGAGGCCGATGACGACGTTCGATCGATTTGCGGAAGCCGTTGCCGCGTTCGACGCGATAGATCACGCGGCCCTGCGGCGAGATCGCGAGCATGGTCGCGCCGTTGCGCCAGACGCCGGCATAGGCGGCGCGTTCCGGCGGCAGCGGCGTCGAGCAGCCGGCGAGCAGCAGCAGAACGGCGGCGACGGCGCAAACGAATCCGGTTCTGGCGGTCATGGTCGGTCTCCGGCGGCGGATGGCGCCATCGTGCCGCGTCGCGCGCCGCGCCGGAAGCGGCGGCGCGCGCCGGGAATCATTCCTCGACGTCGGCCGTCGCGAGGATGTCCGAGACGATAGCCCAGGTGTTGTCGGCGCCGAGCGTGGCGGTCAGCGCATAGACGTTCGGCGGGAACTCGACCGGCTCGCAGTGGATCACGGCCGGGTCGATGATCTGGCTCTGCGCGATCGTGCCGAAGGCGAGCGCATAGCTGGTCCGCGGCGTGAACACATAGTTCATGTTCGGCTGGCCCTGCATGACCAGCGTCGGCTTGCCCGACATGCCGATGCCGGCGGCCACGGCATTGACCGGCAGGCTGCTGTCGGCGCGAATGACGAGCGTGCCCATCTGCGGGGCGTCCTGCTGGTCGTGGAAATAGAACGTGCGGTTCTTGCTGTCGTAGGACAGCGCAATCAGGTTGCCTTCGTTGAGCGAGGTCGACACGGTCTGCGACGCGTCGATGACGACGCCCGGCGAGATCTGGCCGGAGCCCGACCAGACGAAGCAGTAATCGGTGTCGTTCCAGGTGAAGCGGACCTGCGCGCCGGGATAGACATAGCGCACGAGCCAGGCGACGACGCCTCCCTGTTCGTTGGCGTCCTGCACGACGGCCAGCGAGGTCGGCGAGGTGGAATTGTTGACGAGGGTGATCTGGCGCTGAGTCATGGTTGTCCCCTTTGTTGGCTGTCGGCGTTGTGGACGGCGGTGGCAGGCCCGGCCTGCTCTACGCAAGCGCGGTAACGGCGCTCCGCGGATCACCGCGCCGTGCGGCGGCTCGCTGAACGGCGGTTCGCTGCGGTGATGCGGCCGGCGGTTCCGCAGCGTCGTCGGTCATGT
>CAMLLF010000659.1 GCA_946480705.1 uncultured Lysobacteraceae bacterium
GCTGTGCATAGCTCAGATGCGCGTCGCCGAGCACGACGGCGACGGCGTCGGGCGTGCGCGCCGCCTGCGCTTCGACAAGGCCGTGGATCGTCGCGCCGCGATCGTAGCCGGCGGCCGTGTCGTTCCAGGCCGCGAGTTCGGCGCGCTCGTCGTCGCCCTGCAGCAGCGGCGCGGGCGCGCCGTGCAGCGCCATGGCCGGCAGCCGGTCGAGGATCCGGCCGAAATGCGCGAGCAGCCGCGCGATCGCGGCCTCGCCGAAGCGCGCCGCGTCGTAGCTGCAGCGGATCTGCAGCTCGGCGCCGATGATCGCAATCACCGTCAGCGCGTACTGCGTGTGCTGCGTCGCGCCGCCCTGCTCCACGTCGAGCGCCGGCCTTGCGGTTTCGGCGTCGAGCCGCGCATCGATCGGCAGGTTCTCGAACACGAGCAGGCTGTCGAACAGCGCGGTGCCGGGACGCACGCGCGACTGGCGCTGGATCTCCGACAGCGACAGGAAACCGGCCGCGGTCGCGTCCTGGAATTCGCGCTGCAGCCGCTGCAGCGCGTCGGCGACCGGCATTTCCGCATCGAAGGAAATCCTGACCGGGATCGTGTTGATGAAGAGACCGACCATCTCCTCGACGCCGGGCACTTCGGCCGGACGGCCGGAAATCGTCGCGCCGAACACGACGTCGCGCTCGCCGCTGTAGCGATGCAGCAGATTTCCCCAGCACCACTGCACGAGCGTGTTCAGCGTCGTGTGCAGGCGCTGCGCGAGCTGCTGCAGCGCGGACGTCTGCGCGGCGCTCAGCAGCAGGCGCTGTTCGCGCTCGCCGCTCCCGCCGGTCTCGCCGCCGCGGTCGACCACGAGCGGCGTGGGCGCCTCGATGTCCCCGAGCACGCCGCGCCAGTACTCGCGCGCCGCGGCGCGATCCTGGCGCTGCTGCCAGGCGATGTAGGTTTCAAACGCGGGGGCTGCCGGCAGGCGCGCATCGCGGCCTTCGATCTGCGCCTGGTACAGCGCGATGACGTCGCGATAAACGAGCGGGCTGCTCCAGCCGTCGGAAAGAATATGGTGATGCGTCCAGAGCAGTTGCCATCGGTCCTCGCCGTAGCGGAACAGCGCGATGCGCAGCAGCGGCGCGGTCGCGAAGTCGACGCCGCGCCGGCGGTCGTCGCTGCGGTAGGCATCGAAGCGCGCCTGCTGCTCAGGCGCGGGCAGCGCGCGCCAGTCTTCCTCGTGCCACGCGAGTTCGGCCTGCGCGCTGACGAGCTGATGTACCTGATCGCCTTCGCCGACGAAGGCCGTGCGGAAGATGTCGTGCCGCGCGATGACCTGCTGCCACGCACGGCGGAACGCCGCCGGGTCGAGTGCGCCGCGCAGCAGCGGGAACGTCTGCACGATATAGGTCGACGGACGCAGCAGGCTCTCGAACAGCAGGCCGGCCTGCAGCGGCGTGGCCGGATACAGGCGCGTGAGGCCCGGGTAGTCGGCCTGCCAGCGGTCGAGGCGCGCCTGGTCGACCTGCGCAAGCGGGAAATCCGACGGCGTGAACGCGCCGGCGCCGCGTTCGCGGCAGTGGTCGATGACATCGCGCAGGCCGTCCTCGATAAGGCCGGCGAGCTGCTGCATGGTCGCGTCGTCGTACTGGTCGGTGCTGTAGTCGAGGACGAAATGCAGCTCGCCGCCGAAGGTCTTGCCCGAGAGTCCGAGGTGATGCATGCGCGCGCGATGCGGTCCGATCTTCAGGCCGACGCTTTCTTCCGCGGCCTTGAACGCGGTGTCGGCGTTGAGCACCTGGTCGAACTGGCCGAGGTAGTTGAACTCGAGTTCGGGCTCGTTGCCGGCCGATGCGGCCAGGATGTCGGCGTCGCGCGTCAGATAGCGCAGGATGCCGTAGCCGATGCCGTGGTGCGGAATCGCGCGGTTCTGCTCCTTGATCGCCTTGATCACGGCACCGGCTTCGGCACTCGCGCAGCGCAAGGTCAGCGGATAGACGCTCGTGAACCAGCCGACGGTCTGGGTCAGGTCGATGCCGTCGAACAGCGATTCGCGGCCGTGGCCTTCGAGGCGCAGGCGCACCGTGTCGGCGCCGCTCCAGCGGCGCACGCCGAGATAGACGCCGGCCAGCAGCAGCTCGTTGATCTGCGTGCGATAGGCGGCCGGGCATTCCTGCTGCAGCGCGCGCGTTTCCTCGGCGGTCAGGCTGATCGCGACGGTGCGCGTCGTGCCGATCGCGCCGGGTTCGGCGGTCTTGCGGTCGACCGGCAGCGGCGCGACGCGCTCGCCGCACTGCGCGAGCCAGTAGTCCTTCTCGGCGCGCAGCGCGTCGCCGTGCGCGTAGTCGGCGAGTGCCGCGCCCCACTGCTGGTACGACGACGTCTTCGGCGCGAGTGCGATCGCCTCGCCGTTGCGATGCTGGGCCTGCGCCTGCTCGACGTCGGCCAGCAGCACGCGCCAGGACACGCCGTCGACGACGATGTGGTGCGCGAGCAGCAGCAGGCGTCCGGCGCCGCCGTGCACCGGCGGGAAATACACGGCGCGCAGCAGCGGCCCCGTGGCGAGATCGAATGCGCCCTGCCAGTGCGCGCAGCGCGCGGTGACGAAACCGGACCAGTCGGCAGGACCGGCATCGGCGCCGGCTACTTCGACGATGCAGCTCGCCGCGATCATCGCGTCGTCGAGCGGGATGTGCGTCGCCTGCCATTCGCCGTCGCGCTCGACGAAGCGCAGGCGCAGCGCGTCATGGCGCGCGTAGACCGCGGCGATCACGGCGCGGAGCGCGCTCGCGTCGAAACCAGCCGGTGTTTCCAGCAGCACGGCCTGGTTGTAGTGATGACGGTCGCGCAGCTCGCCGGTCAGGAACAGATGATCGATCGGCAGCAGCGCGAAGCCGCCGTCGATGGCCTCCTGCGGTGCCTGCACGAGCAGTTGTTCGCAGGCGACGCGCGCGAGTTCGGCGATCGTCTGCGCCTCGAACAATTGCTTGGTCGTGACGCCGATGCCGGCCTGGTTCGCGCGCGAGACGACCTGGATCGACAGGATCGAATCG
>CAMLLF010000660.1 GCA_946480705.1 uncultured Lysobacteraceae bacterium
CGGCGAGTTCGGCCATCTGGCGCAGCGCGCTCGCGCCGCTGTTCCAGATCAGATCGTCGGGCAGGATCACGCCGAACGGCTCGTTGCCGACGACCGGCTTGGCGCAGAGCACGGCGTGGCCGAGGCCCAGCGCCTCGGGCTGCGTCACGAACACGCAGCGCACGTGCTTGGGCAGCACGTTCTGCACGAGCGACAGCAGTTCCTTCTTGCCGGCCTGTTCGAGCTTGGTCTCGAGTTCGTAGGCCTTGTCGAAGTAGTCGGCGATCGCGTGCTTGTAGCGGTTCGTCACGAAGATCAGCGTGTCCGCGCCGGCGTCGACGGCTTCGTCGACGGCGTACTGGATCAGCGGACGATCCAGCACCGGCAGCATTTCCTTGGCGACGACCTTCGTCGCCGGCAGGAAGCGCGTGCCGAGACCGGCAACCGGAAAGACGACCTTGCGTAGACGTTGCGACATGCGTGCTCCTGCGGATCAGTGAAACGACGGGCCGCGCGGGCACGGAGCCCGATGGCCGGAACCAGTGGACGGTCGCGCGGCGCTCACTGCCGCTGCGAACGCTCGAACGCGACGACGGCCCCCTCGTCGGCGGGCCGGAACGCGAAGTCCGGCAGCAGCGCGGCGACGCAGCGGCGCAGCTGGTCCTCGTCGAACTCCTGCACGGCCTGCGTCGCGCGCGCGAGCTGCGCATTGAGGAGTTCCCAGCTCATGCTGCGCGGCTGCGCGAGAAAGATCTTCACGTGCGCCGTGCTGCGGTAGTTCTCGAGCGGATGGAACAGTTCCTCGAACAGCTTTTCGCCGGGGCGCAGGCCGGTGTACGCGATCTGGATGTCGCGGCCCGGAATCTTGCCGGTCAGCCGGATCATCTGCTCGGCAAGATCGCGGATCCGGATCGGCTCGCCCATGTCGAGCGCGAAGATCTCGCCGCCCTTGCCGAGCACTTCGGCCTGCAGGATCAACTGGCAGGCTTCCGGAATCGTCATGAAATAGCGCGTGATCTCCGGATGCGTGACGGTGACCGGGCCGCCGCCGCGGATCTGTTCGCGGAACAGCGGCACGACCGACCCGGCCGAATCGAGCACGTTGCCGAACCGCACCGTGATGAAGCGCGTCCGCGAACGGCCGGCGAGATTCTGGCAGTACAGTTCGGCGACGCGCTTGGACGCCCCCATGATGCTCGTCGGGTTGACCGCCTTGTCGGTGGAGATCAGCACCATGCACTCGACGCCGTGGCGGTCGCAGGTATCGGCGACGCAGCGCGTCGCGAGCGAATTGTTGCGCACGGCCTCGCGCAGCTGTCCCTGCAGCAGCGGCACGTGTTTGTAGGCGGCCGCGTGGAACACGACCTGCGGACGCACCGCGGCGAACACGTGCTCGCAGGTCGCCGGGTCGCCGGCGTTGCCGATGCGCGCGTCGAGGATCAGGTCGGGCCAGGCCGCGCGCAGTTCCTGTTCGATGCGATAGAGGTTGTATTCGGACAGTTCGAGGATGGTCAGCGAACTCGCGCCGAGCCGCGCGACCTGGCGGCAGAGCTCCGAACCGATCGAACCGCCGCCGCCCGTCACGAGCACGCGCTTGCCGGTCAGGCCGCTGCGGATCGCGGTCCAGTCGAGCTGCACCGGATCGCGGCCGAGCAGGTCTTCGATCGCGACCTCTTTCAGCTCGTTGAACTGCGAGCGGCCCGAGACCACGTCGTCGAGACGCGGCACGGTGCGGAATGCGAGGCCGGTCGATTCGCAGAGTTCGACGACGCGGCGCATCTGCGCGTTGCTCGACGACGGCATCGCGATCAGCAGCATCTGCGCGGCCACTTCGCCGGCGATCTGCGGCAGTTTCTCGAGCGTGCCGAGCACGGGCACGCCGTGCAGCTTGGCGCCGCGCAGCTGCGCGTTGTCGTCGACGAAACCGACGACGCGATAGCGGTTCTCGCGCCGGAGGTCGCGCGCGAGCGTTTCGCCGGCGCGGCCGGCGCCGAGGATCAGCACGCGCTGGCTCGGGCTGTCGTTGAACAGGTCCAGGCGCGAATCTTTCCAGAACCGGTAGCCCAGGCGCGGTGCGCCGAGGAACACGACGAGCGCGGCCGGATAGATCAGCAGCACGCCGCGCGGCACGGTCGAGAGGCGGTTGTAGAGAAACAGCGTGATCGCGACGAGCACCGCGCCGATCGCGCCGGCGCGCACGATGTTCCAGAGATCGGGCAGGCTCGCGAACCGCCAGAGTCCGCGATAGAGGCCGGTCCACCAGAACACCGTCGCCTGCACCGCGAGCAGCACGACGACTTCGGGGCCGGACCAGATGACCGGCTGCGGTTCGGGCAGCAGCGTATTGCGGATCGCATAGGTCGCGACCCAGGCGACCCAGACCATGGTCAGATCGTGCGCGACGACGGCGAGCCGCGGATGGATGCGCGCGATGCTGCGGCGGAACATGTCAGGCATGCCGGCGCACTCCGGCGAGTACGGCCCGGCGCGCGCGGCACCAGAGCGCGATGCCCGCTGCGTAGGTCAGCACGACGGTAGCGGCGGCGACGCCGACGCTGCGGCTCGTCGCAACGAGCAGCGCGAGCGGAGCGGCCAGCAGAAGATTCCATGCCATGTAGTAGCTCACGACCCGGGCATGCGAACCGCCGCTGCGCACGAGCCACTGATAGAGATGTTCGCGGTGCGCACTATACCAGCGGCGTCCGCGCCAGAAGCGCTGCAGCAGCGTCGCCGTCGCATCGATCGCGAACGCGCTGACGAGCAGCAGACCGGCGGCGATCCAGCGAGGTTCCCGCAGCGCCGCCCACCAGAGCACCGCCGCGATCAGCAGTCCGAGCGCGCCGCTGCCCACGTCGCCGAGGAAGATGCGCGCGCGCGGAAAGTTGAACGGCAGGAAGCCGAGGCAGGCCGCGGCGAGGATCGCAGGCACGTCGTTAAGACCGTGTTCCAGCCCGACGCGCCCGAGCAGCGCGACCATGCCGAACACGTAGGCGGACTGCAGCGTCAGCAGGCCGTTGATGCCGTCCATGAAGTTGTGCAGGTTGATCGACCA
>CAMLLF010000661.1 GCA_946480705.1 uncultured Lysobacteraceae bacterium
GACGATGACCGGTACGGTGTCGCCGGCATAGTCGACGAAGAGCTTGTCGCCGCCTTCGTAGGTGAGGCGCAGGCAGTCATGGCGCGCGTTCTGGATCTCCAGCGTGACCAGGCCTTCGTAGCGGCCGACCAGCTTGCGCACGTGCTCGGGCATGGTGTGCACGCTGGCGGTTTCGCCGGCCATCATGTGCGCGTAGAACGCCGGCGGTCGGCGCACGGTCTGGCAGGCGTTGTTGATGATGAAATCCAGGCGCTCGCGCGTGGCGAGGAGTTCGGTGCAGAACGCCTCCACGCTCGGCGTGTGGCGCAGGTCCAGCCCGAACACTTCCAGGCGATCGCCCCAGTCGCCGAAATCGGGCTCGGCCGCGTAACGTGCGGCGGAATCGCGCGGGAAGCGCGTGGTTACGATCAGCGAGGCGCCCGCGCGCAGCAGTTTCAGTCCGGCCTGGTAGCCGATCTTGACGCGCCCGCCGGTCAACAGCGCGACGCGGCCGCGCAGGTCGGCGCTCTCGGTGCGCTTGAAGAAATTCAGCTCCGCGCACGGCGGGCACAGCTGATCGTAGAAGTGGTGCACGCGCGTGTACTTCTGCTTGCAGACGTAGCAGTGCAGCAGCTCGGGCGATTCGTTGTACGCGATCGGATCCGGTGCGCGATTGCTGGTGTCGATCAGCTCCGGCCCGTGCGGCGGAAAGTAATTCGGCGTGGAGAACACCGGCTTGCGCCGCAGCGTACGGATGCCGGTCTGGTCGAGCAGCGCTTCGGTCTTGCGCGCCTTTTCCAGGGCTCGTTCGCGCGCCTCGTCCTTCTGCTGGCGCCGGCGCGCGCGCGGCTCCGGATGATGAACCAGCGCGACCGCCTTCATCAGGCGCTCGCGGTCCGCGTCGGAAAGCGACTCCAGCACGGTGCGGTCGGCGACGATGGCTTCGAGCAGGTTCACGGCGGCCTGCAGGCCATCGGTGACGTCGGAAGCGCCGGAATTCGGCGCGGGGACTTTGGGGGGAGCGTTGGCGTTCAAGCGGAATTCCGGGTGGCGCGGCGAAAAAAAGCGCGACAGGGTGCCATGACTCGCGGCTGCATACGAGTGGCGCGGCGGGAACGGCTTCGGCGGCGTAACCTTTTCGGGCTGTGACGGGGGGCGCGGGATCGGAAGGGCGTTGTCGCTCCGGCGGTGCGGCGCAATGCGCTTCGCTTGTGACGGCCTACGTGCGGTTGCTGTCAGGTTTCGCGGGCGACGACGTATGTGACCAGGACGGACACTACCTCGCGGGTCGATCAGGCATGCTGCACGTTGCGTTGTGTTTCTCCTTGCCCTGCTCGGTGCGGGCACCTGCCTGGCGCGGGACGGGCGTGTCGAGGCCCGCATCCGCGGTCAGTCGCACCACCAGGCCGGTCAGGCGATCGCCGCCGGCGCTGGCGTAGCCGACCGCGATGATGCGTCCGTCCGGCAGCGCTTCGGCCGACGCACACAGCTCGACGTCGGAACCGCCACGGTCCAGCATCAGCCGCTGCTGGATTTCCAGGTCGCGCCCCGCGGGCGTCGCGCGATCGACGCCGGCGATCGCACGCTGTTCGGTTGCGAACCCGATCCCTCGGATTCCACGCCAGGGCCTATCCTCGCTGCGGGCGTGCCGCGAGTCGGCGTGAACGGTTTACCCGATACCAGCTCCGGTGGCGACGGCCTCGTCGAACTGCCGGGTTTCACTTCGCCCATGGGCACCCTGTACGCGCCGCCGCGCATCGCGCTGCAAGCCGACGGCAAGATCGTGGCCGCCGCGACGCTGGACGTGGCCGACCAGCCCGGCAACGTGTTCGACCGGTACGTCACGCGGCTCAACGCCGAATCCTATGCGAACCGGCAGAGCCGGACCGAGGGCCGGCGGGCCTTGCGGCTCCCGCACGCCGTCCGCCGGAAAAACGGCAGGCCCACGCTGCACGAACTCGAGCATGAAACACGCCGCACGCCCGGTGCGGCGCCGTGGGCGTCCGCGATGATTTCGAGCCGCCCGGCCGAGTGCCGGGTCGGCGGCAAAGGGCGGATTGTTTACTTTGCCGATGGCTGCGTCAACGATGCTGATTTGTCTCTTATGTGGACAATGACGATAACGTAAAAAAGCAGATGCGGCGGCGTAGACATGTGTAAGATTGGTATTGATGCGGGCAGGTCGTGCGCGGATTCCGTCCGTTCCAACGGTGAGTGTCCTGCTCCGGTCGGCGCCCGGCTATCCCGCCCGGGCGTTCGAGCGAGCACGTGCCGACCAACTGGGTGTCGAAATCCCGGACAAGATCATCTGTCGCGGTCGCGCTGCTGCGATCGGGACATTCCCGCCGCTTCAGCGGCATCACACGAAGGATCTTCCATGAGAAACCTGCTGCTCTCCGTTGTGTTCGCCGGCCTGCTCGCCGGACCCGCACTGGCCGAGGAAAAAGCGAGTAGCGGGATGCCGCCGCTGCCGACCAAGTCTGTCGAAGGCTGCTCGTTGCCGCCGCGTACGACGACCTTCAGCTTCTGGAATACGTGCAGCAACGTGGTACTCGAAGGCTGCACGCTGAAGGCCGACTGCCGGGAAGCGAATGGCCGCATGCGCGCGACCACGTTTGACTTGAGCAAGTTCGACCAGTGCCACTCCGATTTCTTCGCCGGCAGAAATCTTGTCAACGACAACGGCAAGCTCTGCTGCGGTTTCGCGGGCACGAAAATCATATGCGGCACGTGACGGTACGCGTGCGTTAGCCGCCATGCCATGAACGCCGACGGGGTCAGGTTCGCTTTGCGCCCGGCACGCAGCCGCGAAGCTGGCCTGACCCCGTCTGCTCGCGATATCTCGCCAGAGCGAAGCGGCGAGTCCCGGCGAATGCGAGGCGCGATGCTTTTCGATTCGCGCAGGCTGCGAGACGGTGACAACGGAGTCAGGTTCACTTTGCCGCGGTGCGTCGCTGAAAACGTCGCGTTCGATCGCTGATTCGTGGAATCGGAACTGCCGGCCGGCATCCGCCGGGAGTAGACCTGACCCTGTTGTCGGTGACCCTGTT
>CAMLLF010000662.1 GCA_946480705.1 uncultured Lysobacteraceae bacterium
GGATGCGACGCATCGCACGTTGCGCAGGCAGCGCCGCGACGCTCAGCGCGACGCGGCCGGCGGCAGCGGAAAGACGATGCGCGTCGTGCCCTGCAGCAGATCGCCCTCGGCGTATTCCTCGATGAGCAGATCCTGCGCGCGCAGGCCCTTCACCATCAGCCAGGCGCGCAGCTTCTCCACGAGCTTTCGCCGCTCGCTCACGTTGCCGCGATGCAGCAGCTGAGCGGCAGGCCCTGCCGCGAGTTCGCGGCCGCGCACGATCGTGTCTTCGGGCATCACGTCGTAAGGCGCCGGCAGCGCGAGCTGGAAACGGCCCGCGCTCGCGTCCTGCGCCGACGCCAGGCTCAGCGGCGGACCGGCGATCGCAAGTCCGTTCTGCGCAGCGAACCGCGTGAGCTGCGCGACCGCGCCGTTCCAGCGGCGCAAGGTTTCGGCGTCGTCGGCACCGGCATCGAGCACGACGTAGATCAGACGCCGCGCCGGCGTGTCGACGACCTGCGGCGCGATGCCGCCGACGTCGACGTTCGGAAACGTCTCGGCGAGCTGCTTCATGTTCGACAGGCCCTGTTCGAAGTCGGGGCCGACCATGCGATCCATGAACAGTCCGAGATAGCGTCCCACGACGCCCCAGCCGAAAGTTTCGTCCAGATGCAGCGGCAGGGAGGAATCGAGACGCCAGGTCACGCGCGTCTCGTCGTTCTGCGTCGACAGGTCAAAGCGCGCGGTGGACGTGCCGCGCACGCCGAAATCGAGTTCGAACGTGACGACCTGCTCCGGTATCGCGGCGAGCCTTCGCCGACGTCGCTGCGCGCGCTCTTCCACGCGAGCTTCGCGCCGACGCCGCTGTCGGGGCCACTGAAGACATAAGTCGCCGCAGGGTCGCGCCGGAACCACGGCGACCAGTCGTTGAACCGGCGCAGGCTCGTCAGCAGCAGATAGATCTGCGACTGCGGCCGCGCGATCGTGATCGAGCGTTCGACGTGAGCCCGGTCGGGCAAGGCGAACGCGAGGCCGATCAGCAGCACGGTCACGACGAGCAGCAGGCCGAGCAGACGCAGCAACAGACGCATGAACGATCCTCCTGGCGGGCGCGCCGACGGAGGAATGCTAGCCCTCCGCGCGTCCGGTGTCGCCTGAGCCGGCGCGACGGCGCATCGGACGCAAACGAAAAACGCCGCTTGCGCGGCGTCCTCGTGATCGGATCCGAAGTCCGCCCCCTGCGCTGGGCACCGCAGGGGTGGCAAATCCGAAACGTGTTGCTGGTTGTACTTGTTGTTGCGGTACAGCTGAGCGAATTACTTCGCGGCGGCAGCCGGCTTCGCAGCCTTCGTCGCGCGGGCGGCCTTGGCAGGCGCCGCCTTCTTCGCAGCCGCCTTCTTGGCGGTGGACTTCTTCGCCGTCGCCTTCTTGGCGACCTTCTTCGCGGCTACCTTCTTGGTAGCTGCCTTCTTGGCGACCTTCTTGGCCGGTGCAGCTTTGGCCTTGGCGACTTTCTTGGTCGTCGACTTCTTGGCAGTGGCTTTCTTTGCCGCTTTCTTCGCGGCGGGTTTCTTCGCGGTTGCTTTCTTCATGGCCATACGTTTTAGCTCCTCGTCAGTTGGCAGTGGTTGCCCAGTAAAAGCGTGCAGAAACGCCTCGCACAGCAGATCGCTGTTGGTCGCATGGCGGAGGTTGGCGACCTGCCGCCGCGTACGTTCATCAGAGAGGAGCCGGAGTACGTGCATCGGGATCGAAACGGTGATCTTGCGGACCGCTTCGGACTTGCTCCCGTGTTCGACATACGGGTCGATGTACGTGTCTACCGCCATATCTCCATTACGCGCGCGTTTCAACGGCGCGAAAATTATTCCTGTCGTCCAGCAGTGTCAACAAGTTTTCGATGCGTGACAATCACATGCACGAAGACTGCTCATTCTCGGCGCGGCATCCGGCGCGCGAGCGGCGCGCTCATCGACGCCGCGAAGCCGCCGGCGACGGACGTCTGGCCGCCTAAACGGATAGGACTCCGCGTCGCGCTGCAGCGGGCGCGCCGACGCAGGGCCCGCGCGAAAACCCCGTCAATCGCGCGGCAATCGTCGAATCCATAATTATTTTTATTCATTTATTTCCAATGCGCCATGGCCGTGGCGCGGCTCCGCCGCCGTGCCGGCCGCAACCGCCGCGCGTCGCGTCGAGTGCGACCCGATGCGCCCGGCGACACCGATCGCCGATGTCGCTCGCGTTCAGCTCGCGGACCGCAGCGACGTCGGTTGCGGACCGATTTGCGCGAAAGTGCGCAGACTCGAAGCGCCGCGACGACGTCGTCAGCGACCTCGTCGCGGCGCGCTCGTCGCGCGATGCGATCGCGTCGATCGATCGTTCGCGGCGCATCGAGCGGCACTGCGCGCGATGCTTCCGACGCTGCATCGACGAGGACATCGGCATACGCGATCGCCGTGTTGCCGAGACGCGACAGCCCTCGCGCGCCGGCACGCCCCGCCAACGAAAAAGGCGCGCCGAAGCGCGCCTTTTTCTGCGAGCGCATCGCGAGCAGCCGGTCATTCGTCTTCGTTGTCGAGCTGTTCCGCGTAAGCGTCGGGATCGAGCAGGTTTTCCATGTCTTCCTGCAGATTGGTCGGACGCACGACGACGATCCAGCCGTCGCCGTAAGCGTCTTCGTTGATCGTCTCGGGCTTGTCCGACAGCGCCGCGTTGACCTTGATGACTTCGCCTGCGACGGGCGCGTACACGTCGGACGCGGCCTTGACCGATTCGACGACGGCACAGCCGGCGCCGACTTCGAGCGTGTCGCCGACGTTGGGCAGCTCGACGTAGACCAGATCGCCGAGCAGACCCTGGGCGTGGTCGGAAATGCCGATCGTGACGGTGCCGTCGTCTTCGACGCGCGCCCACTCGTGGGATTTCATGAATTTCAGGTCGCCGGGAATTTCGTTCATGGTCTTGTCCTGTCAGGTAGGCACCGCGGCGCGATTCTACACGCCGACGGCGAGAAGCAATCAGGTGGGGGACGCGCGGCTCAGGCGC
>CAMLLF010000663.1 GCA_946480705.1 uncultured Lysobacteraceae bacterium
CCGTCCATGCGCGGCATTTCGATGTCGAGCAGCATGAGGTCGGGGACCTTGTCCTGCAGCTTCTCGACCGCGTCGAGGCCGTCCTTCGCGGTGATCACGTCCATGTCGTTGCGTTCGAGCACGCGCGTCGTGACCTTGCGCATCGTGATCGAGTCGTCGACGACCATGACCAGCGGCTGGCGGCGTTCCTCGACCGGCGGGGCGACCGGCTGCGGCGCGAGGGTCGCGATGTCGACGCCGGCCTCGACGCTGGCCGCGCGCAGCGCGACGAAGCGGCGCACGAGCGGCGCGAGATCGAGAATCATGACGACCGAGCCGTCGCCCATGATGGTCGCGCCGAAGATGCCGGCGACCGAACTGATCTGCGGACCGACCGACTTGACGACGACTTCGCGCGAACCGATGACACCGTCGATGCGCACCGCGGCGCGCTGGTCGCCGGTGCGCGTCATCAGCAGCGGCACCTGCGCCTCGTCGATCGCGCGCGGCACCGGCACGTTGAGCAGTTGCGCCAGTTCGTAGATGTGGAATTCTTCACCGGCATAGGCGTAGACCGGGTTCGGCATGCCGAGGCGGCGTTCGAGGTCTTCGCGGCCGATACGCACGACGCCCTGCACCGACGACATCGGGATCGCGTACGTCGCTTCGCCCAGACGCACGAGAATCGCCTGGGTGACTGCGAGCGTGAACGGCAGGCGGATCGTGAACACCGAGCCCTTGCCGCGTTCGGAGTCGATCGTCAGACCGCCGCCAAGCTGCTTGATCTCGTTGTGCACGACGTCCATGCCGACGCCGCGGCCGGCGAGCTGGGTGACCTGTTCGGCCGTCGAGAAGCCGGTTTCGAGAATGAATGCGTAGAGATCGCGGTCGGACAGCTGCGCTTCCGCATTGAGCAGGCCGCGCTCGATCGCCTTCTTGCGGATCGCGTTGCGGTCCATGCCGCGGCCGTCGTCGGACACGCGCAGCACGACTTCGGTCGCCTCGCGGCTGACCTGGATCGTGACCGTGCCTTCCGGGTTCTTGCCGACGCTCGTGCGGTCTTCCGGCGATTCGATGCCGTGGGCCAGTGCGTTGCGCAGCATGTGCTCGAACGGCGCCTTCATGCGCTCGAGCAGGTTGCGGTCCATTTCGCCCTGGGCGCCTTCGACCTTGAGCTGTGCGCGCTTGCCGATTTCCTGAGCGGCCTGGCGCACGGTGCGGCGAAGGCTCGGTACGAGCGAATCGAACGGCACCATTCGCGTACGCATCAGACCTTCCTGCAGGTCCGAGCTCACGCGCGACTGCTGCAGCAGCAGCGTTTCCGACTGGCGCGTCAGGTCGTCGAGTAGGTTCTGAATCGACACAAGGTCGGACACCGACTCGCCGAGCGCGCGCGAGAGCTGCTGCAGCTGCGAGAAGCGGTCGAGTTCGAGCGGATCGAACACGGTCTCGCCGGGCTCGTGATGCTCGCGCTGGTAGCGCGCGATGATCTGCGCTTCGGTTTCCATTTCGAGCTTGCGCAGCTGTTCGCGCAGTCGCGAGACGGTCTGTTCGAACTCGACGAGGTTGAAGCGGAACGTCGTGACCTGCTGTTCGAGACGCGAGCGGTAGATCGAGACTTCGCCGGCGTAGTTCACGAGCGAGTCGAGCAGATCCGAGCGTACGCGGATCATTTCCTGCGCCGGACGCGGTTCGTCGTCCTCGATCGGCGGCAGCGCGCCCGGGCGCAGCGGACCGGCCGGACGCGGCGGCGCCTTCGCCGCGGCCGCGGCCGCGTTGTCGGCGGCCGTGGGCGTATCGACGATGCGAGGCATCGGCGCTTTCCGCACCGTGTCGTCGCCGGCCGGCGCGGTTCCGGCAGCCATCTGGCTCGACAGGTCGCCGGAAACCAGCGCTTCGAAACGCGCGATCGCGTGTTCCGGCATCGCGATCGCCTGACGCTTCGCGATGCGCTGCACCAGCGCATGCAGGCGGTCGAAACCGCGCTCGAACGATTCGACGGTCGTGCGGTCCATGCCGCGACGGCCTTCGCTGATCGCTTCGAGCAGCGATTCCATGGAGTGCGAGAGATCGCCGATCGGCGCGAGGCCGGCCATGCGCGCACCGCCCTTGAGCGTGTGCAGGTCGCGCTGGATGCCGGTCACGATCTCGCGATCCTGCGGCGACTCGCGCAGACGCGCGATCAGGCCGTCGGAGTGATCGAGAATGTCGCTGCCTTCCTGCACGAAGATCTCGAGCAGATCCTCGTCCATGTCGGGCAGATCGAGCTTGCCTTCGGGCTGCGGATCGTCGGCGATCGGCGGCAGCACGATATTGTGCGTCGCACTCGTACGCGCCTGCATCTCGGCGCGTTCGCTCTCGGCAGCTGCAGCTGCAGCTGCTTCGGCCGCGGCGGCCTGTTCGGCGGCGGCACGCTGCTCGGCATCGCGACGCGCCTGCTCGGCGGCGGCTTCGGCCTCGGCGGCTTCGGCTGCCGCACGAGCCTGCGCTTCGGCGGCTTCGCGGGCCTCGGTCTCGGCGCGTTCCTGCGCCTGCGCCAGTTCGCGCGCCTGCGCGGAGGCGCGCTCGGCGGCTTCGAATTCGGCGCGTGCGGCCGCTTCGGCTTCGGCACGGGCCTGCTCGGCGCGGGCCGCGGCGTCGGCTTCGGCCTTCGCTTCGCTGGCGAGCAGCGCGTCGAGTTCCGCGGCGTCGAAGCTCAGCGCATCGGCGGAATCCGCCGGGATATCGGCGAACGGGCTGGTCGTCGCCGGCGCGGCCGACGCGAGCATCGCGTCGAACTGCGCCTGTTCATCGCTGGAAAACAGGCTGTCGAGCATCGCCACGTCGCTTTCGGCAGAGCCGGTGACGCCGACGCTGTCGCCGGAAATGCTGTCGAGGTCCGGCGCGTCGCCGTCGCGGCGGCTGTCGGTGCGCAGTCCGGCGAAATCGAGCGCGGCGAGATCGTCGAGCGAGATTTCCTCGACCTGCACGTCACCGCCGACGGCTTCGCCGGTCACGGCGGCGTTCGGAATATCGTCGGCGAAGCTGCCTTCGAGCGC
>CAMLLF010000664.1 GCA_946480705.1 uncultured Lysobacteraceae bacterium
CGGCGCCTGGCAGGGCCGGGGCGGCGTGCTGACGGCGCATCCGCACGCGATCGTGCATGCCGACGGCCGCATCGAGGTCTATGCGCGCGGCGGCGAAGGCCAGCTCGCGCACATCTATCAGACCAGCGCCGGGGGCAGTTGGTCCGGTTGGGGCAATCTCGGCGGCTACCTCACCTCCGGCATCGTGCCGGCACGCCAGGACGCCACGGTGCAGATCGCGCTGCTGGGCATGAACGGCGAGCTGTACCACCGCGGCTATGCGAGTCCGGGCGGCTGGTCGGCCTGGCTCTCGCTGGGCAGCGGCTTCGGCGCCTACTGAATTTCCCCGCGGCCTGCGGGGAGGCCGCATTTTCCACACTGCGAGGTCTCACCATGAAACGCTTTCGCGTCGCGGCCACTGCGGCCGTGCTGATACTGCCTTGCCTGTTTTCCGCAACCGCCGCCGCCCAGGCCATCAAGGGAGCCAACTGGCTGCGCACCGACCACAACTACAGCAGCGTGCCGGCCAACGATACGCGCCGCGTCGGTTGGAACCTGGAATTCGCCCGCGACGTACCGGCCATGTCCAGCTGGGGCTTCAACTACAACACGCTCAACAGCCAGCACGGCATCAAGACGCTGTTCCGCATCGGTTTCGACGCCAAGCCCACGGCCGCGGAAAAAACGCTGCTCGGCGCGGCGACGTTCACCGACTGCAACGGCATCAACGGTCTCATGAACGCGCTCGACGCCGAGGCCGGCCAGGCCGGCAACGCCACGGCCGCGGCGGTCGGCGGCTACCTGCTCGGCAACGAGGTCAACCTGGCCGAGGAATGGGGCATCGGCGGCCGCGCCTACGGCCGTGTCTACAAGTGCTACATGACGCGCTGGAACGCAGGTCCCCGGGCTGCGCGCAACCTGTTCGCCTCGGGCCCGGGCGGCTGTCTCAGCGGCACCTGCCCGACCTTCTACAGCGAAATGTTCGACGCCATGGGCAGCGCCATCGACGGCTTCGCGATTCATGCCTATGGCCAGACCGACGCGGCCTTCGACAGCGACTTCCGCTGGCAGGTCAATGCGATCAACGCCGCCAGCAATACCGCCGTGCGCAACCGGCCTGTCTACATCACCGAGTTCAACGCCGGCGCACGCTTCGACCAGCCGCTGCCGGTATCGCCTACGGCTGCCTATTTCAACGGCGTGCTGAGCAAGGTGCGCGACTTCAACGCGGCCAACGGCAACCAGATCAAGGCGGTGATGTATTTCGTCGACTCGCCCTCGACCTGGGTACGCCGCACGGCCGAATGCCATCCGGCCGTCGCGCCGCAGACCGGCGGCTGGTGGCGCAGTTCGCTGTGCTACAGCGGCACCTGGCGCCAGTACTGGCTCGATTCGCAACCCTCGATCGTGCTGCCGCCGCGCAATGCCAGCGTGAGTTATTCCGGCATACCCGCGTTCATGATGCCCGGCGACATCCGCCGCTTCAGCGCGAACGTGACCAATACCGGCGCTGAAACCTGGACCGGTTCAGGGTCAGCCAACTGGTTCCGCTTCGGTGCCGTCGGCGTCAACGGCTTCACCTTCTCCGCCTTTCCCCAATGCGGCGGCTATGCCAACAGCGTGCTCGATGCGCGCATTTATACCTGTGGCAATGTCGGCAACAACCAGAGCACGCAGTACCAGGTCGACGCACGCGCGCCGACCTCCGGTTCGTCCGCCACGTTCCACGGTCGCATGGTGCGCGACGGCGTGGAATGGTTCGGCGCCTCGCCGCAGCAGGCGGTGTCGCTGGGGCAGGCCTACTGCGGAACGGCGCTGAGCCAGTGCATCCTCAATGCGCGCAGCGACATTCTGCCGTTCTACCAGGGCAACGGCTGGAACACGGCCTGCTGGAACCGCGACGCGATCGTCGCCAACTGGTGCGGCATCGATCCGGCCGGCTGCAACGCGCTCAAGAGCAGCAGCTGCGCGACCTTCAACAACAGCTGCCGCTGCTCCGGCGGCACGCACCTGGGCGGCGCGGCGATCGATTCCAACGGCACCTACTGCGGCTTCCAGCATTGCGGCACGACGCGGCGCATCTACACCTGCAGCGCCGGCAACATCTGGAGCGATACCGGGCGCAGCTGCAATTGATCGCGGACGGTACGGTGCGCGACTGCGATGAAGAAGCGGCCGGCACGATCGTCTCGCCGGCACGCTGACGTCGTCGGGGCGCCCTCTCTTCTGACTCCGTCGAGAGAGAGGGCGGCCCTCGGAAACGTGACGCCTGACATATCGCCAGGCGTACCGATGACCGCGCCGATCGGAGCGCTTCGCGCAGCGCGGCGTCAATGACCGCGCTTCGTCGGCCGCGGCACGCGGAAGCGGCGGTTGTGCACCGCAGCGTCTGTTGTCACAGCGCGAGCCGGTGGATGACCTGGGCGCCGTCCTCGGGATCCGTTTCGCGCCGAAAACCAAGGGCCTGCGCCATGTCGCGCATCGCGAAATTCTCGGCGTCGTCCAGCGAAAACTTTTCCCGGATGCCGCGACTGCGCGCCATTTCTATCAGGTGACTCATCAGCAATCGTTGCCGCGACATCGCATGGGCGGCGCTGCGGCCTCGATGTCGGAAGTATACCAAGGTAATTTGTATATTGATTCGCGCACTGCGTCGTGGCGCGGGAGCTATCGGGCTTTCTCGCGTCGCCGTGCGGCCGTGCCTTCCAGCACCCATTCCCCGCGCGGATCCCATTCGACGCCGATGCGCTGGCCGTGTTCGGACGGTTCGCCGCCGTCGAGCGACAGCATCAGCGTCAGGCTGCATTCGTAGGCGCCTTCCGGGCTGTGCCGCGGGCGGCGGCATTCGTCCTTGCGTGCGCTGTGGATCTTCGGTTGAACCCGGATCGTCCGGCCCGATGAGTTCTTGAAATCGAGTTGGCCTCCGGCCGCGGCGTCGGCATACGACTGCTTCACGAGTTTCGCGAGCACGGCCTCGGAAGGTTCTTCAGCCGGCACGGGCACGTCGCCGGATGGCGAGCAGGCGGCGAGCAGCAGG
>CAMLLF010000665.1 GCA_946480705.1 uncultured Lysobacteraceae bacterium
GCGAGTTCGACGAGTTGCAGGAGTTCGCGCGCGCCGAACTGGGCATCGCCGAACTCAGGCCCTGGGACGTTTCCTATGCCTCGGAAAAGCTGCGCGAGCGCCGCTTCCAGCTCAACGAAGAAGAACTCAAGCCGTACTTCCCGCTGCCGGCCGTCATTACCGGGCTGTTCGGCATCTGCGAACGCGTGTTCGGCATCCGCTTCGAGCGCCGCGACGGCGTGGACGTCTGGCACGACGACGTGACGTTCTACGACGTGTTCGACGCGCAGGGCCAGTGCATCGCCGGCGCCTACGTCGACCTGTATGCGCGCAGCGGCAAGCGCGGCGGCGCCTGGATGGACGTCTGCCGCTCGCGCTTCCGCGACGAGGCGGGCCTGCACAAGCCGATCGCCTACCTGACCTGCAATTTCGCACCGCCGACCGCGACGACGCCGTCGCTGCTGACGCATGACGACGTGTTGACGCTGTTCCACGAATTCGGCCACGGCCTGCATCACCTCCTGACCGAGATCGACTACCCGAGCATCTCGGGCATCAGCGGCGTGGAGTGGGACGCGGTCGAGCTGCCGAGCCAGTTCCTCGAGAATTTCGGCTGGCAGCGCGAGACGCTGGACCTGTTCGCGCGCCACTACGAAACCGGCGCGCCGCTGCCGCAGCCGCTGTTCGAGCGCATGCTCGCCGCGCGCTATTTCCAGGCCGGCATGTATCTCGTGCGCCAGCTCGAATTCGGCGTGTTCGATTTCCGCCTGCATCTGTACTTCGATCCGGCGCGCGGCGCGCGCACGCTCGACGTCATGCAGCAGGTGCGCGAGGAAGTCGCCGTCGTCATTCCGCCGCCCTGGCAGCGCTTCTCGCACAGCTTCACGCACATCTTCGCGGGAGGCTACGGCGCGGGCTACTACAGCTATCTCTGGGCCGAGGTGCTGTCGGCCGACGCGTTCTCGCGCTTCGAAGCCGAAGGCGTGTTCAACCGCGCTACCGGCGATGCGTTCCGCCGCGAGGTGCTCGCGGTCGGCGGATCGCGTCCGGCGCTGGAGAGCTTCGTGGCATTCCGCGGGCGCGAACCCGACGCCGCCGCGCTGCTGCACAGTTACGGTCTTGAATGAAGTGAATTAGAGGGGAGGGCTTAGTGACCAGAGGAAAGCTCCACCTGCTTCTCTGGCTGCCAACCCCTTTCCTCCAGTTTCTGCCATGTGCACCGCCCCCTTTTTTGGGGCCCGCCGCCCACGCTGCTAGACTGCCGCCCATGAAAATCGCGTCCTGGAACGTCAACTCGCTCAACGTGCGCATGCCGCACCTGAAGCAATGGCTCGCCGCCGCGCAGCCCGATATCGTCGCGCTCCAGGAAACAAAACTGGAAGACGCTAAATTTCCAGATACGGAAATTGCGGCGCTCGGTTACCGCTGCGTCTTTTCGGGACAGAAGACCTACAACGGCGTCGCGCTGCTGGCCAAGGACGCGATGCCCGAAAACATCGTCACCGACGTCAAGGGCCTCGACGACCCGCAGCGGCGCATCCTGATCGCCAGCGTCGGCGACCTGCGCATCGCCAATCTCTACGTCGTCAACGGCCAGGCCGTCGGCAGCGACAAATACGCCTACAAGCTCGACTGGCTCGCGCGCGTGACCGACCATCTCGCCGAGGAAGCCGCGCGCCACCCGAATCTGATCGTGCTCGGCGACTTCAACATCGCGCCCGAAGACCGCGACGTGCACGACCCGGTCGCCTGGAAGGACCAGATCCTCTGCTCGGTGCCGGAGCGCGAGGCGCTCAAGCGTCTGCAAAGCATCGGGCTCGCCGACACGTTCCGCGATTTTCATGCGGACGACGGCGCCTTCAGCTGGTGGGACTACCGTCAGGCCGCGTTCCGCCGCAACCTCGGCCTGCGCATCGACCTCGTGCTGGCCAGCGAAGCGCTGCGGCCGCGGTTCGCGGGCGCAAGCATCGATTCCGAGCCGCGCCGCTGGGAACGTCCGTCGGACCACGCGCCGGCACTGCTGGAACTCAACGCATGACCGAACGCGAAGTCGCTCTATCCCTCGAAGACCACGAGCTCGACGAGCTCGACCAGTTCCTGCGCGCGCAGGCGCGCGAGAACGAAGCCGACCTGCTGCTCGACGGCGTCCACGGCCTGCTGACCGTCCTGGCCGTCGGTCCCGACCCGGCGCTGCCCGACGAATGGTTGCCCGAGGTGCTGCACGCGCCGTTCACCGACGAAGAGCAGGGCGAGCGCATCCTGCAGCTGCTCGCGAAACTCAACGATTCCATCCTCGGCGAGATCGATGCCGAAACCTACGAGCCGATTCTCGGCGAGGTCGACCTCGAGGACGGCGGCGTCGCGCTGTCGGCCGCGGGCTGGTGCGAAGGCGTGAGCCGTGCGATCGACCTGCGCGCGAGCGCCTGGGAATCGCGCCTCGCGGAAGATGCGCAGCTCATGGAAATGCTGGGCCCGGTCATGGCGCTGGCCGTGGACGAGGGCGTGCTGACGGCCGACGCGGAATTCGAGCGCCTGACCGAACAGGAATACGACGACTGCCTTGCGCACATTCCGCAGGTCGTCGCGCAGGTCGCGCAGTATTGGCGCGTGCATCCGGCCAGCGAACGCGAGAAAGCCGGCAGCGGAGCCGCCTCGAGCGAATTCCGCGAGCCGCCGCGCCGCCGCGGCGGCCGCTGGGTGCACTGACCGCGGAACCGGGTTCGCGCGACGATTGTTGCGCCGGCGCGAGCAACCTGTTCACGCCGCCGCGCTTGGCTTCGGCGCGCTGGCCGGCCCGGAGCACGCCATGAATGCCACCGCCCTGACTTCGCGCCGCGTCGTGACGACCGTGCGCGGCATGCCCGCCAGCGACGGCGCCGGCGTGAAATTGAACCGGCTCATCGGCCAGCCGGCGCTCGACATGCTCGATCCGTTCCTGATGCTCGACGAGTTCCGCTCGGACAGCGGCTCGGACTACGTCGGCGGATTCCCGTCGCATCCGCATCGCGGCTTCGAGACCGTGACCCTGATGTTCGCC
>CAMLLF010000666.1 GCA_946480705.1 uncultured Lysobacteraceae bacterium
TCGCCTTTGCGATCTGGGACGAGCCGCGGCAGCGCCTGTTCCTCGCTCGTGATCGGTTCGGCAAGAAACCGCTGTATTACACGGTGCGCGGCGGCAACCAGACGATCTACACGGTGACCAATCACACCGACCGTCACAAGGTGCTGCAGGTGCAGATGAGCGAAGGCCGCAACGGTCGCAACGTCATCGCCTTCAACGTGTTCCTCGCGCCCTACGACAGCTGGTCGGCGACGGCCTTCAGTTTCTCCGAGTCCGACGAAGCCTCGCTGCTGCCCGGCGATTCGTCCTGCACCTATCCGCGCTTCGAGGCGTTCACGCTGCCCGACGGCCGCGGCTATCAGAACCTCGCGCCCTTCGGCTTCACCGGCACGCGCCGCGACGCCGGTCCCGGCACCTACGACCGCACGCGCGAGGGCTACATCAAGATCTTCGAACTCGCGACCGTCGTGCCGGAAACGCCGCCGGCGATCGCGATGACGCCGGCCGCCACCGGCGCGCCTGCGGGCTGCGCGTCGCTGGTCGAAGCCTATGACGCGGGCTACTGGGCACAGGACCGCAAGGCGCACCTGACGAACCCGACCGGCGGTCTCAGCGGCGAAGCGATGGTGCTCAATGTCGCAGCCGGCACGGTGATGGCGTATCAGGCCACCGCGCTCGCCGATTTCCGCACCGATCCGTTCGACGTGCCGCAGGGCGGCCGCGCGACCGTCGTGAATCATTTCAAGCCGGCCGAGGAAGGCATCGGCCTCGACGACGCGCTCAGCGATCCGGCCACCGTCTTCGTCAGCGCGACGATCGATCTGCCGAATCGCCGCCAGGAACTCGTCTATCCGCGCGAACGCGCGATCGACGCGGTCAGCGCCGTGCTCGCCGCGGACGCGATCAACGTCAACTACGTCAACGACGCGAGCGTCGGTGCGACGACCGACTGGGTCGTCACGTTCCCGACACGGCCTTTCTATACCGATCAGGCCATCGTAGGCCCGGCCGCGATCAAGCCGTTCACGAGCATCTATCCCGGTGCCGGCGGCAGCGAAGCCTCCGCTGCGATGCCGGTGCCGTACTCGCTGCGCGACCGCGACGGCCGTCGCGTGCAGGTGACCGGCGGTACGAACGAAGTCATCGATCTGCGCTTCAACACGCAGGTCGTCGCCATCGCGCCGAGCGTCAACGTCATTCCGCTCGCGGGCCGGCCGCTCGGTTCGTCGCTCGCGGCGCGCATCGGTCCGGTGTCGGGCACGGCGCGTCGCGACGGCGGCTGGATGACGCTCGATTTTCTGCGCTATCAGGAAAGCGGTGCGACCGCGAACCGCAGCCTGCGCCCGGCCGAAGACGGCACGGTGATGCTGGGTCTGCCTGCGATCGGTTTCGCCGCCGTCAATTACGTCAATGCCGCGGCGGGGCCGGGCGTGCTGGCGAACTACAGCATGGCCAATCCGCAGCGGCGCACGCAGGACTGCCGGCGCAATACGGTGTCCTGCAAGTAATCCCGTGCCGATGCTGCGTTCTGTAGAACGCGGCATCCGGTAGAAAGCGGCGTCGCGGAACGGCGCCGGCAAAAACCCCATAGAGGTTGGGATGGATTCGTGCGTGCCACGGATACGGCGTGCCGTTGCCTGAATTTCGTGTCGCTGCGTCTGGTGTCGATCCGATCTTGCTGAAGGAAATAGCGCTATGTATCGCGTCCCCGATCTGCACAGAGTCATGAATGCCGGCCGCCGTCCGCGTCTGCAGCGCATCGCTGCGTACCGCCGGCTCGGCTATCGCGTCATCGTCGAAGGTACGCCGGACACGCCGCTGCGCTGGAAGGTATTCCGGCCGTGGCTGCGCACGGTGTCGGCGTCCGGCATCGTCGCCACGCGCGAAGCTGCGATCGATGCGGCGAACGCCTGGATCCGCCACGACGTCGAGACCACGCGCGCCGCGGCGCTCGCCATGGCCTCCGCCGCGCACTGAGCGGCGCGTGCGGCCGCAACCCACGGCACGGCGCTGCGGCGCCGGCGAGTGCGGTTCACTCTTCGCATTCTGGAGTTGTTGATGAAAGGCAATGCACTGCGTGTCGCCGTCGCGGCAGGTCTCGTCGCGTCCGCCGCGAGCGCGAATGCGGTCGAACTGAGCCCCGACGGCACCGGCCAGGTCCTGATCTATCCGTATTACACGGTCAACCGGAATCAGCAGACGATCATTTCCGTCGTCAACGCGACCAACGTGGCCAAGGCCGTGCGCGTGCGCTTTCTCGAAGGCTACAACGCGCGTGAAGTCATGGATTTCAATCTGTTCCTGTCGGATTTCGACGTCTGGACGGCGAGTATTTTCGCGCTGAGCGATGCAGGGCTGACCGGCGACGGCGCGGCCGTCATGACCACGGACCGCAGCTGTACCGCGCCGGGCAAGGATTATTGGACCGGCGCGCTCGGCACCGGCCGCCCGTACAACGAATTCCGCATGTCCGCATTTACGGGCGCACGCGCCGACTCCGGGCCGATCGACGTGACCCGCACGCGCGAAGGTCATATCGAACTCGTGCAGATGGCCGATCTCGGCGGGCCGCTGCGCACGGCGGTGACGCATACTGCCGCCGGCACGCCGGCCAACTGCCAGGTCATCCAGAGCATCGACCCGGCGCATACCGCGCTGCTGCCGCCGACCGGCGGCCTGTTCGGCGCGGGCGGCATCGTCAACGTCGCACACGGCACGTTCCACGCCTACAACGCCGATGCGATCGGCGGCTTCAGCAAGGTCGTGCTGTTCGCGGAACCGGGCATGCCGACGCCGTCGCTCGCGCAGACGAATACGGCACCCGGTGTGGCGACGGCCTTCACGTTCGACGCGGCCGGCGAATTGTTTCGTTCCGACTACGTCACGACGGGGCAGCCGAGCCGGGCCGTCGATGCGGTGTCCGCGCTGTTCATGGCGTCCTCTCTGCTCAACGAATACAACGTCGATGCGACGGCCGGATCGAATACCGACTGGGTCGTGACGTTTCCGACCAAGCGCTTCTATGTCGATCCGGAA
>CAMLLF010000667.1 GCA_946480705.1 uncultured Lysobacteraceae bacterium
GCGGCCCGCTCGTTCTACGGCGACGGACTCGGCTGGGAGCCGCTGCTCGACGTGTACCGGACCGTCGCGCGTGGCTGCACGATGCCACCGGCGATGGCTTCGACGACATCGTCCTCAGCGCAGGCAGCATCAGCAAGGGGTGGTATCTGTTGCCGAACCGCGGCACATCCGTCCTCGGCTATGACTCCAAGAAGCCCTTCGACCGATCGATCAAGGTAGCCGAAGTAACGCCAACTGAAGTGGGCGGAGGACTCGCACTCGACTACGACGGCAACGGCACCATCGACATGCTGCCGTTCCAGAGCGATGGCAACGTGAATCCACTGCTCTTCGACACGAACGGCGGCGCGCAGCGTGCATCGATCCCACTGGAGTTCCAGGAACTGCTGGTCAGTAGGAAGCCGGGACAGACCCCGGCTTTTGACTACAACGCCATCGTTGCCGGTGACTTCACCGGCGACAAGGTAGTGGATCTGATGACCTACGGGTTCCTCGGCACGTCGGTCCAGCAAAACGGCAGCGATACGCAGAACTACGCCGCTCACGTCAACACGGTGTGGAAACGCGCTGACGGAAAGAAAGAAGGTGGCTTCGAACTGCCGTACGTATTCGGCCATCAGGTCCTGGCCGAATACACCAGCCATAACCCGCCTGCAACTCCGTGGACGCCGGAGACGCTCACGCATGCCCGGCGCGTCATGGCCATCAACTACGACAACGGGTCGTCGACGTCGCTGCTGTTCAACCGCAACGTCTGCAATGACCCGCCCGGATTTGCACCCGATTGTCCGTCGGAGCCGTCGTATCTCGACCCGTTCTGTGGTGGCGGGGCAACGACACTGTTCCGTTCCCAGGCCAATAGCTGGTCGGATCAGCTGATGAGCCGCGGCTTCGTGGAGTTCACCGTCGATGAACCGCCCTGTACCGGCTGCCTGTACAAGGAACACGTCGGTGGCGCTGCACCGAACGATGTCATCACCTTCAGCACGACGATTCCCGCGAATGCAAAGAACCTCGTAGCGCGGTTCGAAGGACCTGCGCGCTCGGGACCCGACAACGCGATCAATCCGCCGTTCTGGGACACGGACCTTTACGTCCGCCGCGGAGCGGCACCGACCGCGACGGACTACGATTGCAGGCCGAAGCTGTCGCCCGTGCTCAACGTCAACTATGTGACGCATACCTACACGGTCGCCAAGACGCAGAAGGAAGCGTGCACCTTCGCGGCACCCGCTGCGGGCAGCTGGTACGTCCAGGTACGTCCTTCGTCCTCATCCGGCCTCGCCATGCCGATCCAGGGCGTCGTGCCCTACCTGACGCTGGTTCTCGAATACATGGTCGGGGGTGCGTTCGACTTCACCGCGCAGCGCCCGGTACGGTGGAGCAAGTTTCCGTCATTGAATACGCAAGCCGGTGAGTTCCCGGCGCTGGATCTGTCCTCCCGCGTCGTCAAGCAAGGCGACTTCAACGGCGACGGGCAGATGGATCTCATCGTCGACAGTCCTGCCGGCGGCGGCACGGATACGGCTGCTGCGAAGAAGAAACTCTGGGTCTGGTACAACACGGGCCACGAGCTGTGGGATGGCAGTGACATCACCTCCGAGGAAGGCTACAGCCAGCGCTTTCTCAAGCCGATCGCGGTCAATTACACGCCCTCATCGCAGTACGCCTTCGAGCATGCTCTCGTGGCGGACATGGACGGCGACGGCAAGCAGGAGCTCGTGATTCCCAGTCGCAACAGCACGGCGCAGGGCAATCCCGATTCGGACGTGGTCAATCAGCTCGACGTGGTTAACTTTCCGCGCTCACCCAACGACATCATCAATGCCCCGACCGTCGGCGGCTGGGCGGCATCGGTGGCGCCGTTCTCGCCGCGAACACTCAACGCAGCGTCGAGCACGAGCACTATCTACGGCCGCTCGCCGGCCCTGATCGGCGACGTCAACGGTGACCTCAAGCCGGACGTCGTCGTGACGGACGTGGACAACATCTCGAATTCTCACCTCAAGGTGTACTTCGGCGGAGCAACGCACACGCCCGTGGCGCTACTGACCGAGATTCGCGAAGGGCCGAACAACACGACGAGTTCCTACGATCCACCGGCCACACACGTCATCAGATACGCCTCGCCCAAGGATGCGGGCATCGTGTCGACGACCTATCCGGTGTGCCAGAACTCACCGGTTACCGTCTGCGGCGCGCCGTCGAACTACGTGGTCGAACAGGTCGAGCACGACACGGACTCGGTCAGTGGCGCGCCGCGAACCGAAACGCACAGCTACGCGACCGGCCGCATCGACCGGGCTAGCGGCCGCTTCCTTGGCTTTGCGTTCCACAACATCGAAACCAAATCGGTGGACGGCTACAGCCTCACGGTGGATCACCGCGAATTCAGCAATACGCTGCTGGAGGACGATCCGCGGCTGCTCCTGCAGACCGTCCATCGCGCGCTTGCCGACGGCAAGGCGCACGTCACGCGAACAACGAACGAATGGGACATCGCGTCCACGTCCATCGGCACGGGCGCCCTTGCCTACGTGAGGAAGCGGACGGTCGAAAAATTCGAGGGGCCGGCCATTTCACTCGGCTCCCCGTACCTCGCGACGACCGAGGAAGTGAAGTCTCTCGATACGTACGGCAACACCACCAAGACGGAGAGCAAGGACAGTCAGGGCTTTACCACGTATACAACCGTCACACTGTTCCCGGGCGACCAGGACAAATGGCTGTTGCAGCGCGTAAAGCGCACGGTCGTCGTGGATTCGTCACCACAGACCAAAACCGCCAAGGCCCGTACGACCGAATACACCTATGCCACGAACGCGGCGGGCGAAGCGACCGCGGCAATCAACTCGGTGACGCGCTTCGGCAGCGATGCGGTGCCGGGGCTGCGCCATCAGGTCGAAGTCACGAGTCGCGATGCATTCGGCAACGCCGTGTGCACGAGCTCTCGCGACCTTGCGACGCAGGTGGCACGCAGTGGCGGCTGCGTCCACTACGACCCGGCCAACGGC